>CAYXTZ010000136.1:0-3633 GCA_964468535.1 uncultured Sulfurovum sp. | reverse complement strand
TTATCGCTGGTAAATTTGATACTTCTTTCCTTGACGAACGTGTAGATGAATTTGCCTTGCTCCATGCACTTGCACCTGCATCTTCGCAAGAAAAAGGCGTGAAGTCTTTCTTTTCAAAGCTCATGCAAAAAGGTTTAGTATCAGATAAAGGTGATTTTATCTGATACTAAAGTAGCATCTTTCATTATTAAAATTCTGATATACTATAATCAAAAAAACAATAGAGGAATAAAATGAAAGTATTTTTGATATTTATCGCATCTGTTTTATTTACAACTCTAGCCTTTTCGCATGGTATATCAGAAGAAGACAGACAAGCGATGATAGAAGGTGGAAACCTTCGCTATATTTGGCTTGGTGCTACACATATGTTAAGTGGGTATGACCATTTACTTTTCTTATTTGGTGTTGTATTTTTTCTTTCCAATACAAAAGATATCATAAAGTTTGTCACCATCTTCACCATAGGACACAGTATTACCCTCATATTTGCAACCTTTATGGGTATCACTGCAAACTATTATCTCATAGATGCAGTCATTGCCATTAGTGTTATCTATAAAGCATTTGATAACAATAAAGGATTTGAAAATTACTTAGGTATGAAATCTCCCAATATATTACTAATGGTACTACTTTTTGGACTCATACACGGCTTTGGACTCTCCACAAGACTACAGCAATTGCCTTTAGGTGAACAAAATACAGATATGCTATTAAAGATAATATCATTTAACATAGGTGTGGAAATCGGACAAATTATTGCTTTGATTTTTATGCTTATCGTATTGTCTCAGTGGAGAAAAACAGCATCTTTTTTACGCTTAAGTAAGGTAGCCAATCACCTCTTGATGTTTTTAGGTTTTATGTTGCTACTCATGCAATTACACGGATACCTACACACCACGCACGAAGAAGAATTTGGATTTAACAAAGATGAACACCAGCATATCCATATGGATATGGAAAAAGCCAAACAAACAAACTACAAACACGATAGTTTATAAAAGGAAAAGAATGAAAACACTCATAAAATCAACTATAGCTACACTACTACTTAGCTTCACAACACTCCATGCAGGTAGTGGACATAGTCACGGTGAACATGCTCATGGAACTCACAAAAAGGTGTTAAATAAAGAGAGTATTAAGCAGCATGCAAATGAGAAATTGGCTCTCTTAGTCAAAAAAGAGAAGCTTCCTAAAAGTTGGTCAAAAACTCCTGTTTTAGATATGAAGCAAAAACAATTTAACCATAAAAAAGAATGGGTTGTTCGTTTTAAAAATACTGATATAAAAGATGAGGAAAAGCAAATACTCTACATTTTTGTAAGTCTTTATGGAGATATAACTGGTGCTAATCATACGGGTAATTAGTCCGAATATTTTATGATTTAACTGCCTGTTTCTATCAACTCCACAAACAAAGAGGCAGACTCTTCATACATGTCAAATATCTTGCTAACCCCTGCTAGATAGAGTTTTCTGTTGTCTTGTTTACTGTGTGAGAGTGCAACTATGATAGACTCAAAACCTTTAGAACGTAGTGTTATGCTGTAGTAGACATTGAGTGCTTCATCTTCCATGCCACAGACTACAATGCAATTTTTTATCTTTGGTACTTGTATCTCTTCTTTATCCATGAGGATAATGTCTTTGAAGCCATCCTTTTTAGCATCTTCATAACGCCCAGTATTACTCTCATAAATACCCAGCTCTATACCTTCGCTTATTAGCATTTTACAGATATGGCTACTCTTGTCGGTGTAACCAAAAAAGACTATTTTTTGACTTTTCTGTACACTCTGTTTTTTTAAATAGCTAAAGGCTTTTGTGTCTATAACATCATAAGGCTCTATCATGCCATTTACCTTTGTAGCTTCATATTGGGGTTTTAAATGTGCATCATTCATGCGAGCGTATACCACAGATTTTGGGTATATACTCTTAGCATTGAGTATGAAGTAAATATTATCAATATCAGAAGAGGTAAGCGTCAACATCGCTGCGATGTTATCTCTATGGTACAGTTCTTTGATGAGCTTCTCAGAAGAACCATCTGCTCGTATGACTTTATAGCCATCTTCTAGTGCTGTATTGGCTTTTTTCTCATCATTTTCTATGATGACGGGTTCATACTTTTTATGGATTTTAAGTTTTTTAGCGATGGTCTCTCCCAAGTGTCCATAACCATTGATAACCACAACATCTTGCATACGATTGACATGGTTGATGCTATCTTGGTTACGTAACTTGTCAAAACGCTCTGAAAAAGCAGAGACCATCACAGAAGTCACAAAAGAAATCATAGCGATACCAAAGACTATGCCAAACATGGAGACTATTTTCCCCATTTCTGTCACCGGAGAGATGTCTCCATATCCTACAGTAGATATGGTGACCAACGCCCAGTATATAGCGTCTAAGTAAGAACCCAACTTATCGTTGCTCTCATATTCTAATAAATAAAAGATAGACCCTAGAGTAAAGGTAATAGCAAAAAGCATATAGCCCAAAAATATAAACTCAAAACGCTTTTTAAGTAAAGCATCAAACAGTGAGGAAGCACCATGCATATAGTGGTAAATCTTAAGTAACCTCAAGATCCTGAAATCTGGGAAAATAGCAACAAAATCTATGAGTGCTGGCAAGGATAGCATATAGCGTAACTTTGCCTTTATGATAGGCATATAGCTTTTGTTTCCACTTTCATGTTGAATCAAAAGCATTTTATGCATATCATGACTAATCCATAAACGAAGCAGATACTCTAAAGCAAAAATGGAAGTAACTACATATAAATCCAAATAAACAAACCACTCTGGTATTTTCCCTGATTTTTCCAGTATAAGTATAGAGATAGAAAGTACAATCAAAAGCACCATAAAGGCATCAAAGTAACGTTTATATGGGTAGTTTACATCATTAAGTAAAGAGCGAAAGAATGATTTTGTTCTTTGGTATCTAGCAGATTTGTCTATCTTTTCTGAGTACTTAATGACAGATGAGTGCATGCTAAATTCCTATTGTTAAGCTTATTTTAGCCTAGGCGTTGCTTGAGTAGTTCATTCACTTTTCCAGGGTTTGCAGACCCCTTAGAAGCTTTCATAGTCTGTCCCACAAAGAATCCAAAGAGTTTGTCTTTGCCACTTTTATATTGTTCTACTTTATCAGGATTAGCCAAAAGTATCTCGTCTATGATAGTCAAAATAGCCCCATCGTCACTCACTTGTGCAAGACCCAGTTCATCTATAAGTGCATCTATTTCACGATTTTCATTTTCCATCATATAGTCCAATATCTCTTTAGCACCTTTACCTGAGATACTGTCATCAGAAATTTTAGCTACCAATGCACCTAAAGTCTTAGCATCAACAGGAGAATTTTCAATCGTAAAACCAGCTTTATTGAGACGACCTAGCAACTCAGATGTAAGCCAAGTCACTGCCATCTTAGGTGCAGCACCATGCTCTAGCATCTCTTCAAAGTAGCCTGCCATCTCTTTGTCTGAAGTGATGACTAGTGCATCATAATGCCTAATGCCAAGTTCTTCTACATAACGCTTCACTTTTGCATCAGGAAGCTCTGGCATAATCAACGCTTCGTCTATCATCTCTTGTGTCACTACAAGTG
>CAYXTZ010000135.1:0-3634 GCA_964468535.1 uncultured Sulfurovum sp. | reverse complement strand
GACTATGCACCTGCCATACAATCTGATGAACCTTATGGAGACATAGTAAAAGAGGCAGTAAAAGAGATAATACCACCACTTTTACTCATAGGAGTGGTATTGGGTTCTATATTTGCAGGTATCGCTTCTCCATCTGAGTCTGCTGCTATTGGGGTCTTGGGTGCTGGGTTACTTGCTGTGTACAAAAAGACATTCTCATACGAGATGATACGCTACGCATCCATAGAAACAGTCAAGCTCACAGCGATGATATTTATGATACTCATCGGGGCTACGGCATTTTCACTTGTGTTTGGGGAGCTAGGTGGTGGAGACATGGCGATGGAGTTCTTTACGGGAGACCAAGGCGACGTATGGACGTTCATCTTCATAGCCATGCTAGTCATCTTTCTGCTAGGCTTCTTCATAGACTTCATAGAGATAGCTTTCGTGGTAGTTCCCATCTTAGTACCCATAGTAGCCATGCTAGGCATAGACCCCATATGGTTCGCCATACTCATAGCCATGAACTTACAAGCCTCTTTCCTCACACCTCCTTTTGGCTTTGCATTGTTCTACCTAAAGGGTGCAGCGGGAGATAAGGTGAGTACAGGAGAGATATATAAGGGTGTGATACCGTTTATAGGCTTGCAGTTAGTCGCGTTGGGGATTATTGTTTTGTTTCCTGAGTTGATTTATTTGTTTGGGGAGTAGATATGAAAATTTTATTACAACTAACTTACCACGTACACCATTGGAAAAATCATACTCTTCTAGCATTTCATCTTTTGTGTTCATACTCTGTTCTCCTTACAATTCAGTCCCATAATCATAATGGGCATTCAAAATCCTAATAATCACAACTTCATCACTTTCTCTACAGCACTGTTTGGTTTGTCTTCATAGATGAGTTGAAAGAGTGAAGCTAAATCACTTTGGGCTAGTTTCGTGTAGCGGATGTTACGCATAGTCTGATTTTAAATCTTCAAAAATTTCTTGGTGCGACTTGGGGTTTAACTCTGAGTTAAAGCCTTTTTTGACTTCCTCTTCAAAACGAGACAAGTCATTGTTTTGTGTTGAAAGGCTAGATATAAGCGTGTCTATAACCATATATCTATCTTTTGGCTTTAAGGTGAGGGCTTCATCTATTATGTCGTTGATGCTCATGGGTTATCCTTTTTTGAATCATTTAATTATATCATATTTTAATAGATGCTAATTATTCATCTTCCCCACAGCACAAGAAACAAAACTCTTTGCAGTTGTAGTAAATCCTTCCACGGTAGTCAAGTCTTCATCACTCATAGGATAACCTAGCTTTATGAGTTGGGTACGTAGAGCAGGGATGTTGGACTCTTCTATGTCTAGGGTGATTTGTCTGGGTTCTACTTCTAGGTTGACTTCTACTTTTCCAAATTCATCTTCTAGTTTACTAGTAAGTGTGTTGGCACAGCCTCCACACTTTACGTTTAGTACTTCATATGTTTGTTTCATAATTTATCCTTTTTAGTACTTTCTTTTTTTATGGGGTTGTATATTTTGATTATAACTGAAATGCGGAGAGATATCAAAGAGGACACATGGATAATATACTATACTACACAAAACTAAGGAATTAAGATATGACAGCTAGGAAATCTATAGCATTATTGCAACATAGGATGAATGAATCGACTATTGGACAAAAAAATATTGTTGCTCGTTTGATTATGGGACTCTTAGCAGATGGAAATGTGCTGATAGAAGGACTGCCGGGACTTGCTAAAACAAGAGTAGTACACTCAATGGCAGATGTGATAGAATCTGACTTTTCTCGTATACAGTTTACGCCAGACTTGAAGCCTTCAGATGTGATGGGAGAAGAGCGTATTTACAATGAAAATGGAAAGACAGAATACAAGTTTCACCAAGGTGCTATATTTGGAAATATCATTTTAGCAGATGAAGTAAATCGTGCTCCTGCAAAGGTACAGTCAGCCATGCTCGAAGCGATGGAAGAGAAACAAGTGACCGTAGCTGGCGAGACGCATAATCTTCCTAAACTTTTCATCGTTATGGCAACACAAAACCCTATAGAACAAGAGGGAACATACCCACTCTCTGAAGCACAAAAAGACCGTTTTTTAATGCATGTTCGTATAGACTATGTCAACATGGAATCAGAGTTTAAAATGGTTAAAATGATACTTGATGAAAAACGTCATGCAAAAGTAGTGCAAAAGAAAATCCCACAGTCTCTTATATTTTCTGCACGAGAGGAAGTGGCAGATATAGAGGTGAGTGATGTGTTAGGACGCTATATGATTGAACTTATTTTTGCAACACGTTACCCACTACGCTATAGCAGACAGCTGGGTGTGATGATAGACATGGGCATTAGTCCTAGAGGTTCGTTGGCATTAAGTCAGTGTGCTAAAGCCCATGCATGGATGAAGGGTAAAAAAAAGGTAGATATAGAAGACGTACATGCAGTGATACATGATGTCTTTCGTCATCGTTTGGTCATTAGTGAACATGCATTAATGAACAATAGAACCAACGATGAGATTATTGATATTATATTGGAACAAGTGCCAAACCCTGAAGAAGTAGTTCAAGGGGATATAATTATTAGAGGTCCCCTTAAGTGACTAAAAGCGATACCCTAGACCAAAAAAACCTAATAAAATATTAGAAGAGGAGACTAGAGGCGAGTTGGACACATTGCTCCCATACCAGTAGCTACGTGCTCCTGCAAAAGCAGAAAAATTACCTAGTGGGTAGGTAGCGATGACTTCAGCTTCAAACACATATCCATCATCTGCTGTATATGTGTTTGTTTTATAATAATAATTTGCAAGATTTTTATCTTGATATTGTACAGCCAAGACAGTGAGTATCGAGAGCTTTCCTAGGCTATCGTGCCTGTAAAGCTGTGCTTCTAGTTCATAGCCATTATGTGTGTCCGATACATCTGCTAGTACTGAAAAACGAGAATTTAGACCATAGGATAAAGGGGCATCGATAGTAATACCCAGTTCGATACTTTTATCTAAGTTTAGTTCTTCTGAATACTGTTGCGTACGGTAGTTTCCCGTAGCTAGTATACTGTAGTTAGGGGTATTGTATAGAGGGTATAGTAGCCTATTTGCTTCTATACGTAGTGAGCCAAAATTACCAAAGATATAGGGAGCTAAGGTAGTTTCATTTTCTGCATTTATGTAATTTGTTTGTAAAATACTTCCACCCATACCCCAAATGCCCTTGAAATTGTCTATAAAATCCTCCGCAGGGCTATATGTTGCTAGGCAGGTAAGGAAAGATATCGGGATAAGAAAATGATTTTTAATCTGCATTGGATAAACCTTTTTTAGTTGGATAAACCTTTTTTGTGATGAAAAAATCTACTGTAGTATAAAATCTTTGTATGTAACCCTTGTGTACTTCATGTAGCTATGCTAAAATACTTGTATGAATAATACATTAAGCAACAACACAATAAACCTAGAACTTAAACAGGACACAGTAGATAATCTGTTAGCTTTTTCAGAGTTATTACATAAAGATATCAATAAGATACTTGAAGAGGCACTAGAACAGTATTTTGATACGCAGCAGAACAAGCTAATAGAAAAAGGTATAGAAGAAGATGCCACGATGACAAACCTAGACTATA
>CAYXTZ010000134.1:0-3681 GCA_964468535.1 uncultured Sulfurovum sp. | reverse complement strand
CATCATTGTTGATGAGCTCTAGTTGTGTCCAGTAGGTTTTTACGTCACCTCTTGCGATGACTGCGTCAGCTATGGCATCTAAGGCCGCTGGTTTCCTAAAGATGACTACCATGTCTACTGGTTCGTCTATCTCTGCTAAACTTCTGTAAACCTTTTGTCCTAAAATCTCATCACCTTTTGGGTAAATAGGTATCATTTTATATCCTACATCTCTTAAATACTCCGCCACATGATTGCTGGCTTTACTTGGGTCAGGGGAGACCCCAACAACGGCGATAGTTTTAGCCTCTTCAAAATATTTTTTCATCTCTTCTTGATTTGAGTTTACTCTTGGTAGTTCACATTCCATGTTATATATCCTTATATGTTATAATTCTCACAATATAATATCTAGGAAAACGTAATGTTAGACTTAAACATGGTAAAACAAGCACAGCAAAGACTAGAAGATGTCGTGTACAATACACCCCTATCTTACGCACCTACACTAAGCAAAATATCAGGCTATCAAGTCTACTTAAAAAAAGAAAATCTTCAACATACAGGTTCATTTAAACTAAGAGGGGCTTTCAATAAGATAGCATCACTTGTAGAAAAGCAAAGTAATAACAAGCAAAATAATATTTCAGTCGTTGCAGCATCTGCTGGTAACCACGCACAAGGTGTTGCTTATGCTGCTAAACACTTTAATATAGAAGCCACTATCATCATGCCAGAGTCTACGCCACTTACTAAAGTACAAGGTGTCAAAGAACTAGGAGCAAGCGTGATACTCCAAGGGGCTAACTATGATGAAGCATATGCTTATGCGTTAGAGTTTGGGAAAAAGAACAAACATACCTTTGTTCATCCTTTCACAGATGATGAAGTCATAGCGGGTCAAGGTACAGTAGCATTAGAAATGTTCGATGCCATAGATGTCATAGATGCCTTGGTCGTGCCTGTAGGAGGTGGAGGACTTATCTCTGGTATGGCGTTGGTATCTGGGGAGCTCAGACCTGAGACGAGAGTCATCGCTGTGTCATCTGCTGGAGCTCCCGCTATGAAAAACTCTTATGATGCTAGCACACCTTTAGATAGTGATTCTGTGAGAACTATAGCTGATGGCATTGCTGTACGCGATACTTCAGCAAAAACGTTAGAGTGCATTTTAGACACTGTAGATATTTTTGAAACTGTGTGTGAAGATGAGATTGCAGCTGCCATACTGTTTCTACTCGAAAAACAAAAAGTTTTAGTAGAAGGTGCTGGAGCTGTAGGAGTAGCAGCATTGATGCACGGCAAGATAGATTTACCTAAAGGGTCTGTGGTAGCAGTGGTGCTTAGTGGAGGTAACATAGATGTCACCATGTTGTCACTCATCATAGAAAAAGGGCTCATGAAGTCTGCACGCAAGATGAAACTACAAGTCATCTTAGTAGACAGACCAGGAGCACTGCAAGACTTCACATATATACTTACTAGCATTGGGGCAAACATCGTCCAAATAGGGTACGACAGAACCTCTACAGATTTAGACTTTGGTGATGCACATGTTTCTGTGTCTTTAGAAACCAAAGGCGAGGAACATCAAGAACTTATACGTCAGAAGCTAGAAGAGGGTGGGTTTTCTTTTTCTGAGGGGCATTAATTGCTTAGAAGTAGACATCAAAGTAGATTATAGAAAGATATAGTATTTGCTAGAAAGAAACTATACACTATTGACTTATCGTACAAGAGACTTTAAGTGCATCTCTCATGTCAAGTTAGTATGAAAAAGGAATATAAAATTGGTATACGACAACATAGTACTCATAGGCTTTATGGGAAGCGGTAAAACCTCTGTGGGTAAGATTCTTGCAAGGAAATTATTTAAAGACTTTGTAGATGTAGATACTGTTATTGAAGCAGAGCAAAACTGTAGTATATCTGATATTTTTACAAACAAAGGAGAAGAACATTTCCGCTCTCTTGAACAAAAATGCATCAATGAACTAACTCAAAAAAAAGGGCAAGTCATAGCTACTGGAGGTGGAGTGCCTATATATAGTATTATATCAGACAAATCTCTCATAGTGTACATAAATGCTGATTTTGATGTGATAGTCCAACGTTTAAGTGCAAGAGAACGTGCAAAACGACCGTTATTTGACGATGAAGAGAAGGCAAAGGCACTGTATGATGAGCGTATAGACACCTACAAAGAGCTTGCTACGTTTAGCGTGGATGCAAACCAAACCATACCAACCTTTATACACGTTATAGTCGACTATATTTTAGATAAAAGGGTTTTATAAACGCATTATGAAAAAAACAAATGAACTCATAACAAAAGATATAAAACAACTCATCTTCCAAATCGCGATTCCTTCCAGCATAGGAATGTTTTTTAATACTATGTATAATGTTGTAGATACATATTATGTTGGTCAAATATCTACAGAAGCCATCTCTGCACTTACCTATAGTTTCATGGTTTTTTTCATGCTTTTATCTATAAGTTTTGGATTGTCTTCTGCTATGACAGCTTATGTAGGTGGAGCGTTAGGTAAACATAAAAGAAATACGGCGAGCATCTATGTATCAAATGGCATAAGTTTATTTATGTTTATCTCTTTTGTTTTGTCTATTGTTAGCTATGTACTTTTAGAATATATTTTTGTTGCTATGGGTGCATCTGGTGTGGTATTGGCGTATGCACTAGAATATACTTACATCATACTTTTAGGTATTTTTCCTATGCTTATTGGGCTAGGAGCAAATGCAGTTTTAATAGCCCTTGGAGACACAAAAAGTTATAGAAATATCTTAATGGTTGGATTTATTTTAAATGTAATTTTTAATCCATTATTTATCTATGGTTTTTATCTTATTCCTGCATTTGGTCTGGGTGGAGTAGCCATAGTCACAGTCATAATTCAGTACATTACACTGCTCTATATGCTTTATAAACTTTACAGAACAAATCTTTTTGATGTTTCTAAATTCTTCAAATCTACACCAAATATAAATGCTTTTAAACATTTAATCACTCAGGCAATACCTGCTAGTATCAATATGTTTTTAATGTCTTTGGGGAGTATGATTGCTATGTATTTTGTATCTACATATGGCTTTAAGGCGGTTGCTGCATTTGGAATAGGCTACAGAATTGAGCAGATAATTTTACTTCCAATGCTAGGGTTAAATACAGCAGTTATCTCTATAATATCCAATAACTTTGGTGCAAAAAATTTCGACAGAATAGACGAAGTGATAGATAAAGCCTTAAAATACGGGTACATCATGAGTGCCATCGGAGTAGTTCTCATAATCTTGTTTGGTAAGACTATGATTATGCTCTTTGATACAGATAGCGAAGTGGTAGATATCGCGTACACATATATCATATTTGAGAGTTTTATATTTTTTGCATTCATTACATTATTTATATCAACTTCTACACTTCAAGGTATTAGAAATCCATTTATCATACCTTATATCGGTTTTTACAGACAGATATTAATGCCCCTTATTTTCTTTTCTTTGTTTGTGAATGTTTTAGATTTACCCATCCATTATTTATGGGTATCTATGCTTATCATTATCACATCTGCGGCTATTTATCTGAGAATATATACAAAAAAACAATTAGAACTAGCCCGTGCAAAAAAGTAAAAAGTATAAGAGAGTACAAGGGTCAAAGCATAAGGTGGCGACTGA
>CAYXTZ010000133.1:0-3775 GCA_964468535.1 uncultured Sulfurovum sp. | reverse complement strand
TTTTTAAGACACACTTTGCACACCTAGAGATAGAAACGGTGTATCTACCATCATCGTCTTCGGCCTATGCAGCGATGAAGTTTGACAGTAAAGTAGAAGCATATAAAAAAGCTTTAGGGTACATGTAATGGCAGTTTGGGCGGTAGGGGATTTACAAGGATGCTATCAGTCCTTTAGAGAACTTTTAGACAAGATAGCTTTCAACCCTGAAGTAGACAAGCTATGGATAGCAGGAGATTTAGTCAACCGTGGAGAAGGCTCACTTGAAACATTAGAATATCTTTACAGTATGCGTGACAGGGTAGAAATTGTCTTAGGCAATCACGATATCACGCTTATAGCAGCCTACTATGGCATCAAAAAGTCCAACCCTACTATAGACCCCATACTAGAGTCACCTCATGCCAAAACTCTCATAGATTGGCTGAGAGGACAAAAGTTTTTACATGTGGACTATTCCCTTGGCTATTGTATGGCTCATGCAGGCATCTCTCCTGAGTTTGATTTGGGTATGGCATTACGTTATGCGGGACTCATAGAAGAGAAGTTACAGCGTGACGATGTAGAGGTTTGGCTCAAACAGATGTTTAAACATGGAGAGACACGCTTCAATAGAGAGGCTAAAAGTATTGATATTGATAAATATGTAGTGTCTTCCTTTACCCGTATGCGTTACTGCTACAATGACCACAAACTAGACTATGAACAAAAAGGAACACCTACAGATGCCTTGCGTGAAAAAGGTCTTAAGCCTTGGTTTCAATGTGAGAACAGAAAAGATATAGATTTGAAGATTATCTTTGGACATTGGTCTACTCTTGGGTTTTATCATGATGATAATGTGCTTGCTTTAGATACGGGGTGTTTGTGGGGTGGTACTTTGACTGCGGCTAGGATTGATTTGGATGAGGTGGAGATTGTGCAGGTGGAGTGCGGAATCGCTATGGCATCCATAATTTCTTAGTCTTGACAATAGTGTCTTGTATTACCTATTATTAGACGTCCCCTAAAGTATACAAAGGAAAGATATATGAAAGAAGCAAAACAAAGTTCCCAGACTATAAAAACGCTCAGTGATTTAGCAGAGCGGGCAGATTATTCGCTCATGGACACGCTTAACTGCGACCCTGAAGCCAGAGTTGATGGTGTGGACCATGATCCAAGGCAAGTTTTTTCAGGACACTATGTCCCTGTAAATCCAACTCCCATACAAGACCCACAATATATAGTGCATAGTAAGACGCTATTTGCGGAGTTGGGCTTCGCTGATAGTATGGCAAAGACCCCTGCATTTATGCGTATGTTCTCAGGAGATACATCGCAGTTACCTGAACCGATGCGTAAAAGTGCTTGGGCAACTGGGTATGCTCTTTCCATCTATGGGACTGAATACTACGAACAATGTCCATTTAAGACAGGTAACGGCTATGGAGACGGGCGTGCTATCTCTGTACTTGAAGCGGTACTCAATGGTAAACGTTGGGAGATGCAACTCAAAGGTGCAGGGCGTACGCCATACTGCCGTGGTGCTGATGGTCGTGCAGTCTTACGCTCTAGCGTGAGAGAGTTTTTAGCTCAAGAGCATATGTATGCGTTGGGTGTGCCTACATCACGCTCATTGAGTTTGTATACTTCAAGAGCGGAGAAAGTACAGCGTCCATGGTATTCGGAGGACTCGCACTCGAGGAATCCTGACATGATGGTGTCTGAGGCAGTAGCTATCTCGACACGGGTTGCACCTTCGTTTATAAGAGTGGGTCAAATAGAACTTTTTGCTCGCCGTGCACGTAAACATGAACACCCAAAAGCGATGCAAGAGCTAGAGATGATAGTCTTACACCTCATAGAGCGTGAGTATAACGAGGTAATAGACAAGAGCCTGTCTACTGTAGAAAAAGTACTGTTATTGGCACAAGAATTTCGTGCTCGTTTGGCATCATTAGTGACAAACTGGATACGTGTGGGTTACTGTCAAGGAAACTTCAACAGCGACAACTGTGCAGCAGGAGGATTTACATTAGATTATGGTCCTTTTGGGTTTTGTGAGTTGTTTTACCCAGAGTATCAGCCTTGGACAGGTGGAGGAAAGCACTTTTCATTTCTAAATCAACCCCATGCTGCGCAGGAGAACTTTCGTGTATTTTGCATGGCTTTGCAACCGATACTAGCGTCAGATGAAGATGCTTTAGCAAAATTAGATGAGGTTCTAAATGGCTTTTCTAAAGTTATGCAATCACAAATGAAAAATATGTGGGCTAGCAAGCTTGGACTAGATACTTTTGATGCCGCATTGTTCAGAGAACTAGAAACACTTATGATGCAAACTTCTGTCGATTATACTATCTTCTTTCGTGAACTTTCACAGCTACCTGAAGACATTGAGCCACTCAAAAAAAGTTTTTATAGGGATTCTAGAGATGATGAAGCCATGGAGAAAAGATGGTCAAAATGGCTAGAAAAATGGAAATTACTCATAAATAGTAGCAACAACATCGATGTGAATGCTACTACACTCCAATCTAGCAAGAAACTCTCACAAGGCATGAAACTTATTAACCCAAAGTACACTTTACGAGAATGGCACTTAGTTCCTGCATATCAAGAAGCTACGAAGGGCGACTACTCGCTCATTAGAGAACTGCAAGAAGTCATGACTGAGCCATATGCTGAACAGTCCAAAGACATGGAGGAAAAATACTATAGTCTAAAGCCGTCTGATCTTTTCAATGTTGGAGGCATATCTCATATTAGTTGTTCATCGTAAACTTTAGGTTCAGCTACCAATCTACTACCTCGTACTCCTAAAAACCCTAGAGGTCATAGCACTAAAAAGACCTAAGAAGCATGCTATTTCTCCTTGGGTAGACCTATCATCTAATGTCTTTAGTTCGAGTAATGGGGACAGTCGCCACCTTAAAAACTAACCAAAAAAATATAACAATGATACCAAAAGTAACAAAAACATAAGCTATCTTAATCCACAGTTTTTACCTCATTATTCTTATATCCTTTGATGTATATTTTATCATTTTTATAAAGAGTATGGGCGATAAGTATCATCTTTCTCATTACAGCAATTTGAGCTTGGGTAGTATGTTTTCCATTGGCTTTTAATCTGTCATAAAATACTTTCAAATTTTTCATTACGTCATATTTTTGAAAAACGAATTAATCTTGGTGCAGGATTTGATTGGTATTCAACAAAACATTTGATAACTTTAATAACTTCAGATTATTGGGATTGGAATAATGGAAGTAGCTATTTATACGAAAATACTAATGGTGTAAGTTTTTCAAATAAATACAAAAGTATTATAAATGGTTCAGAAGTATTTATCTTTACAATAAAAGTATTTTATTTTTTCTTCTCTTAAGTATGACCATTGAAGCTCAGGATTGTACTTCTAGTTATGATTGTAGTGTAAATATAGATGATAAAACAGGAAAGCCTAGCGACCTAAACTGCACCCTCCTAAGCCCAAATGCAAATATGATAATCACAGCACTTGATATCTTGGAGTGAAATAATAGATATAATACTGTAGTATAAAAGTTTATAAAAAGTATGCATCAATAAGAGTAGGTATAATAAAAAGTGGTACAATCTCAGCAAATAATGTCCTAATTTGCTCAAACTTGACAGATGTCCTTGACGAACAAGTTTTTTTGTGCTATAAATCAGACGAATATTATCCGATTAAATGGATTAAAGGATTATCGATGGCAAATGAAGGACTAGATACTGCTGTCTCTGGCGAGTATGAACTTGGCTTTG
>CAYXTZ010000132.1:0-3820 GCA_964468535.1 uncultured Sulfurovum sp. | reverse complement strand
ATTTCTGGAAAATCTATGCTTTTTCATGCTATTGACGCTGCAAAACAAATATCTGATGACATTACAGTAGTACTTTACCACCAAGCACAACGTATACAAGATGAGATAGAAAGTCACTACACAGGCATACACTTTCACCTACAAGATGCAGAGAAGTTCCCTGGAACTGGTGGTGCTATGAAGGGGGTTCAAACTAAAAATGAACGTACACTCATACTTAATGCTGACATGCCTCTCATTACAAAAGACTCTCTTTTAGCCCTTGCTTCAGGCGATGCAGATATTAATATGTCTGTCATTAAGCTAGAAAATCCAACTGGTTATGGTCGAGTTCTTATAGAAAACAAAAAAGTCTTAGAAATAGTAGAACAAAAAGACTGTAACAATACACAAGTAAAAACAAAAACAGTAAACGCAGGAATATATGCAGTAAGCACTGCTTTGCTTGAAAAATATATTCCTGCACTCAGTAATGATAATGCTCAAGCAGAGTACTACCTTACAGACATTGTAAAAATGGCAGTGGATGAAGGAAAAACTGTCAATCCCATCTATGTTGAAGAAGAAGAGTTTAAAGGTGTAAACTCTAAACTTGACCTAGCTCACGCAGAAGAAATCATGCAAAGACGCATCAAAATAGCATGGATGAAAGCAGGCGTTACCATGCGTTTACCCGAGAGCATCTACATAGACTCTCGTGCTACTTTTGAAGGTGAATGTGTGTTAGAAAATGGGGTGAGTATACAAGGTGCATCACACATCATAAACTCTCACATAAAAACACACTCTGTTATAGAAAACTCACACATAGAAAACTCTGACGTTGGACCTATGGGGAGAGTACGACCAAACTCAACGCTCATTGACACACACATAGGTAACTTTGTAGAAGTCAAAAAATCAACGCTCAGAGGTGTAAAAGCTGGACACTTAGCTTACATTGGAGATGCAAGTATAGATGAGGGTTCAAACATAGGGGCTGGTGTGATTACTTGTAACTATGATGGCAAGAACAAGTACCAGACTATCATCGGTAAAAATGTATTTATAGGCTCTGACTCACAGCTTGTAGCTCCACTCACCATAGCTGATGATGTGATGATAGCAGCAGGCACAACAGTAACCAAAGATGCAAACTCTGGAGAGCTTGTACTCTCACGTACACCTCAAAAGAGCATCAAAAACTTCTTCTATAAATTTTTTGGAAAGTCATAATATGCAAATAGACTTAACTGGTAAAACTGTACTACTAGGCGTAACAGGAAGCATCTCAACTTACAAGTCTTGTGACCTGGCTCGTCTTTTTGTCAAGGCTGGAGCTGAAGTACATGTGGTTATGACAAGTTCTGCTGGACGTTTTGTCTCAGCACTTACCTTTGAAGCTCTCACACGTAACGCAGTACTTACAGACAACTCTGAGTCTTGGGCATCTGAACTTAATCACATAGACATTACAAAAAAATGTGATGTTTTTGTCATAGCCCCAACAACAGCAAATACACTCAATAAACTCTCTCAAGGCATTGCAGACAACATCCTTACTCAAACCGTACTTGCTTTTAAAGGTCAGGTTCTAGTAGCTCCAGCAGCCAACACGCAAATGCTTGCAAACAGCTACACTTCTGAGAGTCTTAAAATGCTTGAAGAAAACTTTAGCATCATCACGCCACAAGAAAAGCTACTGGCTTGTGGAGATGTAGGTAACGGTGCATTAGCAGAACCTTCTGAAATCTTTTTTGAGACAGCTAAAGCTTTACTGCGTGAAGACTTCTGGACAGACAGAGAAGTCGTAGTCACAGGTGGAGGAAGCAGGGAGAAGATAGACGAAGTACGCTTCATTAGCAACTTCTCTTCAGGAAAAATGGCAAAAGCTCTTTGTTTGGCACTTTACCTCAAAGGTGCAAAAGTACAGTACATCACATCTATGGGTTCTGAGGGCTTACCTTTAAGCATAAAGATTACTTCTTTTGAAGATGCTGAGGCACTTTTAGCACATACACAAATAGCCCTTGATAGCAGTAGGCAAGAGAGTGCAAAAGAAACATATTTATTCATGGTAGCAGCCGTGGCTGATTTTACACCAAAGTCTCCTAAGTCGGGTAAAGTAAAAAAATCTTCTCTAGGTGAGACATGGAACATAGAACTCACACAAACCCCCGACATACTCTCAACACTAAAGCGAACAGGCATTAAAACCATAGGCTTTAAAGCAGAGATGGACAGCAAAGAAGGACTAAACAATGCGGTCAAACTTTTATCTGCTAAAAATGTGGATGCTGTGTGTTATAACTTGCTCCAAGATGCAAAAAGTTTTGGTGGAGATGAAAATGAAATTACATTCATAACAAAAGAGACGCAAACACCTTTAGGGCGTAGAGATAAATTTGCACTCTCAAATAAAATATTAGACGAATCAAAAAAGCTTTGTTCTAAAAATCTTAATCAGAAAAAAAGTAATACTTAATGTCCGAAAATACTATTAAAAACATAGCTATCATCATGGATGGTAATGGTAGATGGGCAGAAGAACGTAGCTTAAAACGCACCAAAGGTCATGAAGCAGGTGCAGAAGCTATTCGTGATATCACAACGTATTGTGCTGCACACGGAAGCATAGAAACGGCAACTTTTTATGCCTTCAGTACAGAAAACTGGAAACGTCCTAAGCCTGAGGTAGAATTTTTAATGAAACTACTTGACAGATATTTAAAAAATGAGCTTCGGACCTATCAAGAACATAATATACGTTTTCAAGCCATAGGCGATATTGCTGCATTTTCTAAAGCACTACAACAGCGTATTAAAAAAACCGAAGAGCTTACCAAAGACAATACAAACCTCACTCAAGTACTTGCACTAAACTACGGTGGACGAGCAGAGATCACCACTGCGGTCAATCACTTGATTAAAGAGGGTAAAAAAGAAATCACTGAAGAAGATATTTCACAGGCTATTCAAACTCCTTATGTAGATATAGATATACTCATACGAACAAGTGGAGAAGAGCGTATTTCAAATTTTTTACTTTGGCAACTTTCTTATGCAGAGTTTTATTTTACACCCACCCTCTGGCCAGACTTCACAGCCAAAGAACTAGGTAAAATTTTACACAACTTTACACAACGTCACAGACGCTTTGGAGGTCTATAATGCTAGAGAATTTTATAATACCAATACTTATTAGTGTTTTTATCTTTGGAACACTTATTGGTTCATTTTTAAATGTAGTCATTTACCGTATTCCTAAAGGCGAGAGCATTGCCTTTCCTGCATCAAAATGTCAAAGTTGCAGTACACCCCTCAAGTGGTATCATAATATACCCATCTTTTCATGGTTAGCATTACGTGGGAAATGTGGGTTTTGTGCTGTTCCTATTGCAAAACAATATCCTATGGTTGAATTTCTAACAGGTGTTATTTTTGCCCTAATATACTTTAAAATTGGTCTAGTTTGGTATTTACCTTTTATCGCTGGTTCTTTTGCTGCCCTATTGGCTCTAGTCATGATAGACTTTAAATACATGGCAGTACCCGACAACGTCAATTTTGCTGCCCTACTCTTTGCACTTGTGCATCCAAACTTTTTAGATGCCATGATGTATGCGGCCATAGCTGCTGGTGGACTATACCTTATAGGGCTTTTTTCTTCTTTTATAGCTAAAAGACAAGCCATGGGTGGAGCAGATGTTATAGTGGCAGGAACAATGGGAGCATTACTTGGGTTTCCTAACTTCTTTGTTGCACTTTTTCTTTCTGCAATTTTAGCGATGATACCTGCTCTTATATGGAGAGAAAAAGGTGTACCATTTGTGCCTTTTTT
>CAYXTZ010000131.1:0-3856 GCA_964468535.1 uncultured Sulfurovum sp. | reverse complement strand
AAAGACGTGACTTTAGCATCTTCATGGCTGCCGCCTTATTTTTGTGTTGGCTTCTGTCATTTTGACACTGTACTATGACATTGGTAGGTATGTGGGTGATGCGTATGGCGGAGTCGGTGGTGTTTACATGTTGTCCACCTGCACCACTAGACCTATAGGTATCTATACGTATATCCTTGTCTTCTATGACGATGTCTATGTCATCATCTATCTCTGGTGAGACCATCACTGAGGAAAATGAGGTATGACGTTTTGCGTTAGAGTCAAAAGGACTTATGCGTACGAGTCTGTGAATGCCATTTTCTACTTTCAGGTAGCCATAGGCATTTTCACCTTTTATGATGAAGGAGGCATCTTTTATCCCTGCCTCTTCCCCTGCTTGATAGTCAAGACTTTCAACTTTAAATCCACGACGTTCTGCCCAACGCAAATACATACGGTAAAGCATGTTTGCCCAATCTTGAGACTCTGTACCGCCAGCACCAGGGTGGATAGATACGATGGCATTGTTCCCATCATGTTCGCCACTTAGCATCATCTGCACTTCAAGAGCATTGGTGCTTTCTTTTAAAGAATTTGCATCATCAAAAAGCATATCTAAAGTCTCTTCATCTTTTTCAGATTTTGCTAATTCAAAGTACTCTAGGGCATCCACTACTGCATCATTTGCATTGCTATAGGTGGCTAAGATACGTTCTGTTTTTGTTTTTTCTTGAGAGATTTTTCCTGCGTAGCTTGCATCATTCCAAAAGTCTTGGTCTTGCTGCATTGTATTTATCTCATCAAGTCTAGCATCTAGGGCATCTGGTTTGACAATATTTCGGATATTTCCCATCTTCATGGTAAGAGATTTTAAGAGTTCGCTGTATTCGTATGCATCCATGGCGAAAAAGTTCCTTTTTCAAATTAGGAATAAAGTACCCAAGGGCATTTCCTCTCGTTGGTTAGGCAATGAGGCATTAGGAATGACGAGAGTTTCTAATAACTTAGTTCTTTATTCACTATTATTTGGTAGAATTTTACCAAAATATAGCAAAGTGAAGGGTTAGAGATGGTTATAGTTAAAACGATAGAAGAGCTTAGCGTTGTAAAAAAATCACTTTTTGGTACTATTGGTTTTGTTCCTACTATGGGAGCTTTGCACCAAGGACACCTTTCACTTATGCAGCAAGCACGTAAAGAAAATGAGCATCTGATAGTCTCTATTTTTGTGAATCCTACACAGTTTTTAGAAGGTGAAGATTTAGAGGCGTATCCCCGTAAAGATGATGCAGATATAAAGATATGTGAGTTGTCTAAAGTAGACATACTTTTTATGCCAAGCATTGATACCATGTATGAAAAAGATGAGCTGTGCATTTCTGCTCCTGCTGTACGTGGGTATGTACTAGAGGGAGAAAAGCGTCCAGGGCATTTTGATGGTATGCTTCAAGTGGTAATGAAACTACTTAACCTTTCAGGGGCTAACAATGCTTATTTCGGAAAGAAAGACGCACAGCAGTTAGCACTTATCACCCAAATGGTAAAAAACTATTTTTTAGATGTAAATATTGTACCTTGTGAGATAGTTCGTGATGAACAAGGATTGGCACTTAGTTCGCGTAATATCTACTTGAAAGGGGATGAACCACAACGTGCTTTATCTCTTTCACGCTCACTAAAATGTGCAAGTAAAATGGTGATGAGGGGAGAGCTTGATACTCAAAGCATCAAAAAAGAGATACTCTGTGTATTGGAAGAAGTAGACAGAGTAGAGTATGTAGCTATTGTTAATAGAGAGTTCAAGCACCTAGAAAAGATAGAGATAGGAAACACAATTATACTCGTAGCTGCATGGGTGGGGAAACCACGGCTTATAGATAATCTTTGGCTTTAAAATATAAAATTTTCTATATTTACCCTTGCCAATGCTTCCCCCCCCATTTACGCTATACTCTAAAATAAAATATTTTAGAGAGAAGAAATATGAGATTATTTTACATCTTTTTGAGTATGGCTATATTGTCTATATCGAGCATCTATGCAAGTACAACACAAGAAGAAGCAAGTGCTGCTACTGTACAAAACCCAACAACTACGAAAACTCCAGCAGACACTACAGGTGGAGGTACTAATACGACACCTCAAACACAAACAGACAGCACCCCACTAGTGCTTGCACTCAATGGACAAGCAAACATAACACTAGAACAAAACACAGTCTACACAGAGAAAGGAGCTACAGCACAAGACGCAGTAGATGGAACTGTGGCTGTGGCTACCAGTGGTACGGTAGATACAAGTATGATAGACAATGACACTGTTACTTACACTGCAACCGATAGTGCAGGAAATGAAGCAAGCATCACAGACAATACTATCATAGCCAAACAAGACAGAGCAGTCACCTTGCAAGCTAAAGTAGGTAATGTGCTTTCAAACAAAATACAACTAAACATCACATGGACAGTAAACGGACATGCTTTGCCCCCAGAACCTGACAAAGTACTCAATGACTCTACACTTCTAGGCATTGATGTGAATGATAATGGTGTTAGGGATGATGTGGAGAGGTGGATATATGAGGAGTATAAGGATAATCATCCTATCTATATTGATATTGCGATGCAAGAAGGACGAGGAAATAAGCTTATATTAGAGCATCTCAATAAGGTGAAAGAAATATATACTGAGGTTGAGAGAGCAATAGATTGCCAAGCATATTATATGTATTTTGCAAAATATTATGGAGATCCAATTTTAATAAAAGAAGATGCTATTGATGAATATTTTACAAGTGAAATATATTTTAATACTCAAGAACGTATGGATGCTTATGATAAGTATGATACCTTATTAAGTGGTGATAGCTATGCACTTCCAGCACATCAAGAACGAAAAGATACTTGTGATTTTAATACAAGCAAATACGAGGAGTAGTAGATGAAAAAAATATTTTTACTCCTGATTTTATTGTCGTCATATTCCTTAGCTATTATAGATGAGTATAAAACGGATGTCTATTTTGGAAATGGGATTTTAACAAAGAAAAAAGTTGCAATTTATAATGCAGATATTATCGAAGATGTGTAACTTCAAGTAACAAGCACGCACTCTCTTGGAAATCTATCTACATCTTGGGATGCGTGAGGTGGCTAAGTGTTCATGCGTTTACTGTCCAAGTGTTACTCCGTGGGGTGTCTAAGTTGGGTGCGTTTTTACAACAAGGTTACGACCCAAGGGTCGGGGAATTATTCCCGAGAGGATTTAATATAAAAATGATATACTTCTTATATGAAGTTTGAATACGATACAGAGAAAAGCTTATCAAATAAGCAAAAACATGGCATTGATTTTATAGAAGCACAGCTTCTTTGGAATGATGACAAAATGGTTGAAATCAGAACATCTTACGAGAATGAAGAAAGATTTATCACTATTGGAAAAATTACTGCAAAAATGTATGCGGTAGTAACAACTTATCGTAAAGAAAGTATACGAATTATTTCTGCACGAAGAGCAAGAAAAAAGGAGATTGAAATTTATGAAAGCTGAAGAATTTGATAAAATATTTGATGATGATAAAAAAGATATTATTGAGTATCTTGATTTATCAACAATAAGAAGACCAAACTTAGAACCAAAGAGAATCAATATTGACTTTCCAACTTGGATGGTCAAAAAACTTGATGAAGAGGCACAACATATTGGTGTAAGTCGTCAAGCTATCATCAAAACATGGTTAGCTGATAAAATTATGCAACTCGAGCATCACAAAGTAGCTGTATAACAAGTACGAGGAGACCAATAATTTACTCTAGCGGGAAAATTATAGCTCACGACAGGCATTATATTTCATGAAGAATCAGATAATAAA
>CAYXTZ010000130.1:0-3962 GCA_964468535.1 uncultured Sulfurovum sp. | reverse complement strand
TCAACAATGGCAGTTTCATGAGCATAGTATTCGCATGTCATTTTATGACCTTAGTACAAAAAGGATGATAATTGCCTTTTAATCCTATTGCTTCAAGATTTCGTATGCTTGAGACAATTGAGATAGAAGCATACGCCTCCTCTAGCCCAAATCCATTACCTTTGAGTATCTCTTCATAGCTTCTTGTATGTAGGTCTGTAAATCCTCCAGAAAATTCTATCTCTTCCTTATCCACAGTAATGCTTCGGTAGGTTCTTGCACCTGTGTCTTGTATCTCTTGAGGGATATAATCATAATTTACCGAAAGAAACCAACGCACATTAGCATTTTTAAGTTTAAAAGAACCAGCATTGCAATCTACTGTTTTGACATGTACTACATTCTCTTCCACCTCGCCAAATATCCATGTGAGCATGTCATAAAAGTGTACGCCTATGTTTGATGCAATACCTCCTGATTTGGACTCGTCTCCTTTCCATGAGATGAAGTACCACTTGCCTCTACTTGTTAAGTAGGTTAAATCAATGTCATATATTTTATTTGGATTCTGTTCTAGCTCTTTAGTCACTTTTTCTTTTAAAGCAATGATAGAAGGATGAAGTCTCAACTGTAAAATATTATAAACTTTTTGTCCCGTTTCTTGTTCTATAATTTTAAGCTGGTCAATGTTGTGAGGGTTAAGCACCAATGGTTTTTCGCAAATAGCATCTGCTCCAGACTTTAACGCAAAACGTATATGTGAATCATGTAGATAATTTGGAGAACAGATAGAAATATAGTCTATCTTTTTACCTGTATTTCGTCTCCATTTGTCTACAAATCTATCAAAACGTTCAAACTCTGTAAAAAAGTCAGCCTCTGGAAAATTACTGTCCATAATCCCTATGCCATCATAAGGGTCAAGGGCTGCTACTAGTTCATTGCCTGTTTCTTTTATGGCTTTCATGTGTCTAGGAGCTATGTATCCAGCTGCCCCAATGAGTGCGAAATTCTTTTTATTTATCATAATCTTCCATCACTATTTTCTAGTATGCCTTTAATATCAAAAATAACCTGTGTATTGTTACCTAAATCTATACCTCTATATTTATTGTGTGCTACGGCAAGTATTATGGCATCATAGTCATCATAAATCACATCTTCTTTTAAGAGGAGTCCGTACTCTTTTTTAACTTCTTTAGCATCTGCCCAATAATCACTCACTTCAATTTCACATCCAAAATCTTCTAATTCTCTTAGCACATCAATCACCCTAGAATTACGGATATCTGGGCAGTTTTCTTTAAATGTAATACCCAATACTAGGATTTTAGCATTCTCTATTTTTTTCCCTTTTTTAATCATAAGTTTTATGACTTGATTGGCAACATAAATTCCCATGTTGTCATTCAACCGTCTTCCTGCTAAGATTATCTCTGGGTTATACCCTACTTCTTGTGCTTTATGTGTAAGATAATACGGGTCTACTCCTATACAATGACCCCCAACAAGCCCTGGCTTAAAAGGTAAAAAGTTCCACTTAGTACCTGCTGCTTCAAGTACTGCATTGGTGTCAATGTCTAATCTATTAAATATCATAGAAAGTTCGTTGACAAAAGCGATATTAATATCACGTTGGGAATTTTCTATAACCTTTGCTGCTTCTGCTACTTTAATTGTAGGAGCAAGGTGCGTTCCTGCCGTAATAATACTCGAATACAAAGCATCTACTCTTTTCCCGATTTTAGGAGTAGAGCCTGATGTAACTTTTAATATTTTAGTTACCGTATGTTCTTTATCTCCAGGGTTGATTCGCTCAGGAGAGTAGCCACAAAAAAAGTCTACGTTAAACACAAGTCCTGATGACTCTTCTAAAATAGGTACACACTCTTCTTCTGTTGCTCCTGGATACACAGTACTCTCATAAATAACGATGTCATCTTTTTTAAGCACTTTTCCGATGGACTGAGAAGCTTTACGCAAAGGCGTTAAGTCAGGCTTTTTATGTTTATCTATGGGAGTTGGTACGGTGACGATGTAGATATTGCACGCTTCTATATCTTCTAGTTTTGTGCTAAATTTCATTTGATTAGAGAGGGCTTCTTTTACTTGACTAGAAGAGAGTTCTAGGGTTCTGTCTATTCCCAATTTTAATTCATCAATCCTCCATTGAGAAATGTCAAATCCTACTACTTTGTATTTGCTTGAAAAGGCATGTGCCAAAGGTAAACCTACATAACCTAGTCCTATTACTGCTATTTTATCATGCATGTTTCTTCTTTTTGTATTTAATTATGAATATTATATCAAAACTAAATTAGCTCAAAGCCCTGGAGCTTTCCACATACTTTGAGTAAGTCCATTATCTACTAATTTTAGTTGATTTTTATACACAGTTTTCCATTGTTTTTGAATACTTTTATATGTTTTATAATTCTCATTATCTGGCAAGTATTCCTTGTCCCAAACGACTAGTTCTTCTGATGCAGTGGCAATACTATTATACACACCCACACCCACACCAGCTGCCATTACTGCACCCAAAGCTGTGGCTTCTGTAACTTTAGGTATCTTTATCTTGCACCCTGTTACATCGGAGAGTATTTGACACCACAACTCCCCTTTACTTGCCCCTCCTGCAAAAACTATTTCATTTATTTCTAGGTTTGTGAAAGCTTTTATTTTTTCTAAATTAATAGCCGATACAATACAAGCATTTTCTTCTAAGCTTCTAAACATGGAAGCTTTATTGCATACTTCTGGGTCTAAAGAGAGGTTTATGAAAGAAGGGGCTGCGTGGTACCATTTTCCGTAATTCATAGAGTCAGAAAATATAGGAAGTATGCCGTGTGAACCTACAGGTACTTTTTTTGCTTTTTCTTCTAGTACTTCATATGCATCTATGCCTCTGTTTTTAGATTCTTGTTTTTCCAAATCACAAAAAGCATCTCTAAACCAACGCATGATAAGTCCTGAAAAAAAGGTGATGCCCTCTGCTTGGGAGAGTCCTTGTATCGCGTGAGGGTTAACTCTTATGCCCATGTCTTTTGGTGGCTTGACTGTTGACTTGATGTTGACAACCTGTTGCCAAAATGAGCCTCCTAGTATGGCTACTTGTCCCTCTTTTACTACGCCTAAACCTGCAGCTCCAAGCTGTACATCTCCAGCCCCCATAACAACTACTGTAGAGGTTGATAATCCTGTTTCCATTGAGGCTTTACTTGTCACTTTCCCCATAGCTGTACCAGTCTCAAGCACGGGAGGGAAAATGTCTACTTTGATGCCCACTTTTTCTGCCATATTGGGTGACCATGTACGATTTTCTAAAGAAAAAATACCTGTAGTTCCCCCATTGCTTGGGTCTGTTGCTATAACACCGCAGAGCTTTGCTAGTACCCAATCACCTATCATGGACACGGTTGCTATATTTTCATATAGCTTAGGTTCATTATTTTTAAGCCAAAGCAAGCGAGGCAATGCACCCAAAGCAAAGGTTTGTCCAGATTCTTGGTAAAAAGATTCTTCTATGCCCTCATAATTTTCTTTTAAAAAGCGTACTTCTTTGTCTGCTCTTGCATCTACATTTGCAAGACCCCAAAAGGCTTGCCCCTTTTTGTCATAAACGACTATGCCCTCACGCATGGAGGTAGCTGAAAGTGCTAAAATGTCTGAACCTTTTAATCTTGCTTTTGTTAAAGACTCTTGTATGCACAAAACTACCAAACTCCAGTTTTTTTCTACATCAAAAGTCATAGAGTTTGCTACGCCTTCTACTTCAAGATGCGTCCACTCTTCTTGGGATACAGATATTTGATTGCCAAGCGTATCAAAGATGACAGCCCTAACCGAACCTGTACCTGCGTCTATTGCCATGAGGTATTGCATATATATCCTTAGCTTTGCCTATAGTGTTTTTTTAAGTTTTGCTTGTTCTAGTTCCCAGTACTCCATCGCAAAACTATTTGCTATAGAAATACTTTTAT
>CAYXTZ010000129.1:0-4009 GCA_964468535.1 uncultured Sulfurovum sp. | reverse complement strand
ACTGTCTATACTATCTGGGCTTGTGCCTTCTACAAAATAAGCATCTTCTTCTAATGTCTTTACTCTTTTTATCATAAGTCCATAACTTTCTTTTTCAAAAACAACAGTATCATTTATTTGTATATTGGTTTTGGAAAAGATTTTCCGACAAACAACTCTCTGCCCATTTTTGTAAAATGGAAAAAGAGAATCGCCAGAAATTTTAAAAATCTGAAGCATTAAAGAACTGGGTATACCACATCTTCATTTGGTGCATAAGGAGATTTAGCTACTTTGGTTTTAACACCTTTTATTTTCCAGAATATTTCTGCAAATTTATTTACTTCTGCTAGAAGTGCCATTGCTTTGTCACGAGACACTTGTTGTTTTGCAGCTCCACCAAGCATCATAATGTTATGAACTA
The DNA here is from genome assembly GCA_964468535.1 of uncultured Sulfurovum sp. Lineage (GTDB taxonomy): Bacteria > Campylobacterota > Campylobacteria > Campylobacterales > Sulfurovaceae > Sulfurovum. The sequence goes on along the minus strand of CAYXTZ010000129.1, from coordinate 3,606 downwards.
TAGTGTGTACTTCTTTATGCTCTATAAGATGTGGTGCTTTAATAAAGTCACCCCAAATGATACGAATTTCATCTTTACATTTGTTAGCTTCTTCTTCTTTTACCGCGATATATCTTGACATGTTGTTTTGGTACAGTGCTTCACCTAAAGGCTCTTTTGTTTGTACGCCAACTTCCATGAGGTCAACCATTCTGATGACTGATAGTGCTGCTATTTGAGCAACGATTGGGTCATATATTCCACATGGTACATCACAATGTGCTTTTACTTCTTCTATTTTAAACATTTTTGAATCCTTTGATTTATAATTAACGGTTTCAGTATAGTTATATACAATAAAAGTTTACTTAAAAAGATTAGAACCTACACGTATAAGGTTTGAACCACATTTTATAGCCAGTTCATAGTCTGAACTCATCCCCATAGAACAGTAAGTAATACCTTCTTTTTGTAGTTTTGCATAGATACTTTGGGTTGTCTCAAAACTTTGTTGTACACGCTTTATATCTTTACTGTGAGCTCCAATAGTCATAACACCTTTAAGTTTTATGTTTGGACAGGATTCTTTAATATTTTGATACATATCATAGGCTTCTTCTTTGGAAAAACCAGATTTACTTGTTTCGTTAGCAGCATTGATTTGTAAAAGACAATTCATTTTTCTTTCTTTTGCTTCAAGTTTTTTGTTGAGTTCTTGGGCTAATCCTAGACTATCAAGTGATTGCATGAGTGTAGGAGATAAGTCTATGAGATTGTTTATTTTATTTTTTTGCAAAGACCCTATCATGTGCCATTCTAGTGGCAATTCTTCAAGTGTCTTCATACGGGTTTTTAGTTGTTGTATTTGGTTTTCTCCAAAAGCACGTTGTCCCAAACTATAGAGTGTCGAAATATTTTCAATCTCTGTGTATTTCCCGACAGCCACAAGTTTAACGATGTTATGTTCACTTACGGTGATGCGTGTTTGCTCGATGTTCCATATAACTTCATCTAGGTTTGCTCTTAAGCGTTCTTTTTCTAGTATGTGCATTATTTCTCCATCAGTCTATTTATATCATTATACAGTCCTAGCATCATCAGTGAGATGAGCATCGCCCAGCCTGCCATTGTGATGTACATCATTGCCTTTTCGCTTGCGGTTTTCCCTGTTATCATCTCATAGAGGTTAAACATGATATGCCCACCATCAAGAGCAGGAATGGGTAGAAGATTGAGCACTCCTAAGTTAACAGAGATGAGTGCAGTGAAGAAAAAAAGTGCCAGTATACCCGCAGAACTAGCTTGTGCTGTGACATCTACTATAGTGATGATGCCTCCTACTTTATCTGCACCAACCACTCCTGTGATGAGTTTCTGTACCGACTGCACGATGAGGAGAGAGGCCTTCTTTGTCTCTTCCCATGCATAGTCCATACCTTCAATAAAGCCAAAATGAACAGTTGTTTGTTCCCCAGATGGCGTGATACCGATAATCCGTCTTGTAATTTTTTCTCCAAAAATATTTTTGTCATCAATTATTTTTGGCTGTAGTTGCAGTGTAATCTCTTGATTATCGCGTTCGACGATAAGGGTAATGTCAGCTTTAGCTTCATTGATATTTTTCCCAATATTTTCCCAATATTGTATGTTAATACCATTGATTTGTACCAATGTATCATCTTTTTGTATACCTGCGGTAAATGCAGGACTGTCTTCGCTCACAGTACCTACTGAAGGCAATAGTTTAGGTACACCAATATTTGCAATGGTAAAGTAAAGGAGGAATGCCAGTAAAAAATTAGCAAAAGGACCTGCTAAAAGAATGATAATACGTTGCCAAGGTTTTTTAGCATTGTATGAGTCTTCGTCATAAGAGATTTTTGTAGGGTCAGAATCGTCTTGTCCTTTCATCTTGACATAACCTCCAAGAGGTATGGCAGAGATGCTCCATTGGGTTTTTCCTATCATTTTAGAGTAGAGCTTTTTACCAAACCCTATACTAAAGACATCTACCTGCACGCCAAAATAACGTGCAGCAACAAAGTGACCTAACTCGTGAAAAAAGATAAGCACCGATAAAACGAGAATAGCGACTAATATACCCATAAAAATCCTAAATATTTTTTTAGATTATAGCAAAGAGTTGTAAATAATTGATTGTACTCAAAAGGTTAATAGGTTATTTTGATAAAATAAAGTATAAGGATTTAAATAATGAATGAAAATAACAAAATAATAGAAGAGCATGGGCATGAAATAGAGGAAGAATTTTCAGGTGAAATTAGTCAAGAAATTGAAGATACTCAAACTAGTATGAAAAATAAAAAAATAAAAAAACATCAGGAGGCATTACGTCTTGTCAAAGAAGCAAAAGTAATGGTCAAGGAGGCAGAAGAACAAACAGAAGCTTGCAAGCTACTACTTGTTGGAGACTTAAAAGAGTATGAACATGCCAAAGAATCACTAAATAGAGGAGGATTGGATGTTTGTGAATCTTTACTTAAAAAACTAGGATATGTGTCGAAAGTTGATACAGGTATGGGAGTAGAAAAAGTTATAGTCTTTGAACCTAAAGAAGAATTAGCTCCCATAGTGCTTAAAAATGTTTCAAGTGGTAAGTTTACTGGGTTTATTTATTCTCTCATTGGAGGTGGAGTTACTGCGGTAGGATTGATATATCTAGCCACAGAAAAACTTGGTATCACTTTAGACATTACGAAAATACCCTCTGTTGAGTCGATGCAAAGTATAGCATCATGGTTTAGTACTGCATTGGGATTGGGGTCAAATGTAGCTATTGGTGTGGGGATAGTGACTTTGGCATCATTGTTAGTTATGGCACTTATTTATGCTATTCGTGTTAGCCTTCAAGGAAGTAAAAATCTTCATTTTGCTATAAAACAATTAGTGGAAGCGGAGTTGTATACGGAGGAAAAAGGAAATTGTAAGACTGAGATGGACAAAGTAGACGCTCACATGAAAGAGACAGTGACCCTTCTTAAGATGTATGAAGTACTATTTAACGAACAAAAAGGAAAGCTTGAACGTATTTTACACATTGAGGGAAGCAAGAGTAAAAGTTCTGACTACCATGAAAAATCATTTACAGAAATACATGAAACAAAAGAGCTTATGAGAACTATAAAAGATTTCATCGCTACGCCTATGTCAGAAGAAGGGAAACTTTCAGATAAATCTGTCAATTTTTTACAAGGTGCAAAAGTGCAAATGGATAAAATATTAGAGAGATTGTATTAGTAAAGTGATTTACTATTAAGTCCAATATGACAATCATAGCAGTGAATGTTTTTGATTTAGGTGGCGTTACCTTGAAAGGATACTTTGGTTGGAATCAAACTGTACGTGATGTGTTGGGGTGTATAAGGGGCGAAAAAGTTTTCTGATGTGGGATGGATATGACTATACTAAGATGATTAATCACTTGGTATATTTTATACTCTCGTAGTACCCAAACAATGTTTGGGTACATATCGAAGGACTAAAAGCTTGTGCTGATAGATGCTACGATATTATCTTCATCAGCTTCTGAGCCTGAGTCTGCACTAAAGTCGTAGTAGCCTAGACTAATCTCAAATTTGCCTAATGCTTTTGTTACGGCTACTGAGT
>CAYXTZ010000128.1:0-4021 GCA_964468535.1 uncultured Sulfurovum sp. | reverse complement strand
TTACCCGATGCTTTATCAAGCGTGATAAAGATATTTAGACTCTGCCCTTGGTCTAACCATTTTTGACGGATAGCCCCTGCTTTTATGAGCAAGTTTTGGTCCAAATCATAAGCTGGGGTGTAGTACTGCCATGTGTCTGCTGAGAGGTTTGGTGCAACCACAGGGATGAGTCCTGAGAGGTTTTCTTCAAACCATTTTCGTTTGTACACGGGTTCTATGGCTTGCGTTGTACCTGTCAAGATAGATATGGAAGAGGTAGGGGCTATCGCCATCAAGTAGCCATTTCGCATACCATCTGTTTTAACTTTTTCTCTGAGTGCTTGCCAGTCATGACTGTACCCAAAGAGTCCACCCCTGTCAACTAGTTTACACGCTTCAGGATTTGCCTTGTCTATAGGAAAAATTCCCTTTGACCAGTCAGACCCTTCAAAGGTTGGATACACACCTTTTTCAAGTGCTAGATTAGAAGACTCTTTAATGATGTGATACGAGAAGGACTCCATCACTTCATCTATCTTTGTAAAGTGCTCATGGCTTCCCCACTCTATCTTTTGTTCTGCTAACATCTGTGCTTCACCCATGACACCAAGTCCAATGGAGCGTGACTTTTCATTGGTTTTTTTCACTTTTGCTAGCGGGTAAAAGTTTAAGTCTATGACATTGTCAAGCATGCGAGTGGCTATGGGAACAACGCGTGCCAAATCTTCTTCTGTATTTACCTTAGAGAGGTTGACAGATGCCAGGTTACATACTGCTGTGTCACCATCTGTTTTTTCTTTGTCTACTATCCAAATTTGTTTACCGTTAAGTCCGTCAAGTGCTGTCACTTTTTTGGCAGGCTTCGTTGTACCATTGTCAACAGTTAACATCTCATTTTCATCATAAGCTTCTACAGACCCATCATCAAATGTAAATTGTGTTTTGTATGTGTTTGGTCCTGTATTTTGAAAAATCTCTGTACATAGATTGGTTGAACGTATAATACCTACGTGTTTGTTGGGGTTTGCTCTATTTGCCGTGTCTTTAAAGGTAAGAAAAGGGTTTCCTGTTTCAAAGTAAGAACGTAGCATTTCTTTCCATAGGCTCTTTGCAGAGACTTTCTCTCTTGTGATTTCATCATCATTGTTTTCAAGTTCTATATAACGATTTTCAAAGTCTTCTCCATAAAGAGATGTTAACTCCTTCACTTCAAAAGGGTCAAAAAGTGTCCACATTGCATCTGCTGCTACTCTTGACATAAAGAGGTCGTTTAGCCAAATGGCAGGGAAAAGGTCATGTGCCCTACGACGCTCTTCACCAGAGTTTTTCTTTAAGTCCAAGAAGTCTCTAATGTCAACATGCCAAGGCTCTACATAAACAGCTATAGCTCCTTTACGAGTGCCTAGTTGGTCAACTGCAATGGCAACGTCATTGGCAATCTTTAAGAAAGGGACTATCCCTCCTGCCGCATGCTTATGTCCATCTATAAATGAACCCATACCCCGAACGAGGGACCAGTCCCATCCGATACCGCCACCAAACTTAGAAAGCAATGCCATCTCTTTGTACGCATCAAAAATCCCCTCGATGTTGTCAGGTGTTGACCCGATGTAACATGAACTTAACTGGTGTCTAGGTGTGCGTGCATTTGACAAGGTTGGAGTAGCTGCCATTACTTCAAACTTTGACAAGATATCATAAAACTTTTTTGCCCATGTTTGAGAGTCAAATTCATTTTGTGCCAAGAACATCGCCACACCCATAAAGAGTTGTTGGGGAAGTTCTATAGGCACAGCATTACGGTCTTTAAGTAAATAACGGTCGTAGAGTGTACGTATGCCAAGGTAAGTAAACTGTAAATCACGTTCTGGTTTTATATATGCACCCAAGTCATCAAGGTCATATTTTTCTTTCAGTCCTAAGACAATGCGTCCTTCTTTCTCTCCGCGCTCCAAATGTTCTTTAAAGTTGTTGTATCCAGTAAAGCCTGTCACCTTGTGGTAAATGTCATAGATGAAAAGGCGTGCTGCTACAAAAGTCCAGTCTGGTCTGTCTATGTCTATTTTGTCAACAGCTGTTTTTATGAGGGTTGTTTGTATTTCTTCGGTACTTATCATGTCACGAAACTGTAGCTTCGCATCTACTTCTAGTTCGCTCTGACTGACACGCACTAGACCTTCAACTGCGGCAGATGTATATTTTTGTATCTTAGCTACATCTAAGGCTTCTACTCTACCATTTCGTTTGACAACTCTAATCATTTTGCATGTCCTTTAAGCTAAAAAACCATACACATAAAATGTATGTAATAAATCTGATTTTACTCAAATTTACCTTGGCTTTTTTTGAAAAGTTGTATCATTTTTAGACATATTTTATATAAGATTTCGTGATACTAAAGAAAGGCTGTCTGCGCGGGAGGCTATAGGCAACATAAATTATATTGATAATACATCATAGGCAAAAAAGTGATATTTAAATTAACATTTAATGCTTGCCCTCTCCCTTCTGTAGTCTACTTAAAAACTCTTTTAAAGATGGCATCTACATTTTTTGTATAGTACTCAAAATTGAAACATTCACGTATCTGAGTCTCTGACAAGGATTGTCCAAGTTCTTCATCTGCTAGTAAGTACTGAAGGTAAAGAGATTCACCATTTTCATTGGTACTTGGTTTTCCTTGCTGTATTTCCTCCCAAACTTTCATCGCATTACGCTGTACTATTCGGTAAGCATCTTCACGACTAACACCTGCGATAGGAAGCTCAAGAAGCACTCTTTGAGAGAAGACCAACCCACCAGTAAGGTTTAGGTTTTTCATCATGTTCTTGGGCATTACCGTAAGATTAGCGATGACATTGTTCATACGGTGCAACATAAAGTCAGAAGTGATAAAAGCGTCAGGAAGCCAAAATCGTTCTGTTGAAGAATGAGATATATCTCTCTCATGCCATAGTGCTACATTTTCCATAGCAGGAGTCACACAAGTTCTAACAATACGTGCAAGCCCTGTGATGTTCTCTGTAAGAATTGGGTTTCTTTTGTGTGGCATAGCAGAGCTACCTTTTTGACCTTTGGCAAAAAACTCTTCACACTCATACACTTCTGTTCTTTGTAAGTGTCTCACTTGTACTGCAAACTTCTCAATAGAAGAAGCCATGAGTGCCAAAGTCGTTGCTAGTCTTGCATATCTGTCGCGATGTACTACTTGGTTTGAACAAGGTTCAGGTTTTAATCCCAGTTCAGCCATGGCATACTCTTCAAGCTCTAATGGTGCATGAGCAAAGTTACCCATAGCTCCAGAGATTTGACCTACAGATATTACTTCCATGGTCTGTTCTAAATTTAATAAGTGTCTAGCCATCTCATCGTACCACACAGCCAAAGTCAAACCAAAAGTAATAGGCTCTCCATGGATACCATGGGAACGCCCAACCATAAGAGTCATCTTGTGTTCTATGGCTCTTTTCTTGATGGACTCCATAAGCATTTTTGTATCGCTAATGATAATCTCTAGTGAAGCTTTCATCTGAAGAGCTACGCCAGTGTCAACTGCATCTGAAGATGTCATGCCATAGTGAAACCATCTTGACTCTTCGCCCAAACTTTCACTCACAGATGTGTTGAATGCAATAAGGTCATGTCTAGTAATAGCTTCTATCTCTTCTATACGTTTTACTGAAAATGTAGCATTCTTTACAATCTTGTCTGCATCTTCTTGAGGGATTTTTCCAAGTTTTGCCCATGCTTTTACAGCAGCTTTTTCAACTTTAAGCCATGCATCATACCTTGCTTGTTGTGTCCAATGTTTTGTCATCTCTTCTCTTGCGTATCTTTCAACCATAATAAACCCTTGCCATCATATTTTTATGATAAAATTCTACCCTAAAAGCAGTTATATAAGGGTTAGATATTATGCCATTTGTCAAAGAAAAATACCATATAGAAGAAGAAACCATAGCCTTTCTTTATGTCATGCGTACACTTAACTATACGCAAGGTCAAGCACAAAGACACATAGCAAAAGGAAGACTCCTCATAG
>CAYXTZ010000127.1:0-4033 GCA_964468535.1 uncultured Sulfurovum sp. | reverse complement strand
TTATTTTTTAGAGAAAAAGTCATCTTCCTTTTCATTTTTTGATTTAGTATTGTTAGTGTTTTTCACTGGAGCTTCTTTTTTTATAGTCTTAGGTTTTTTACTTTCTTCTTGGTAGGTAGACATAGTTCCTATCATGCGTCCACCTTCTTCTGTTTTAATGTTTTTTACCGTAATCTGACCTTCAACAGAACCTTTACTTCCTATCTCTAGTATCTCCGAGGCAATGACAGTTCCCTGTATCTTTCCATGTACGCTAATGGTTTTACTTTTTAGACTTGTGGTATGTATGCTAGCATTTTCTAGTACTTTGATACTTTCTAGTCCTATAATTTCGCCATCAATAGTGCCATCAAGTTCAAGGTACTTAGCTTCAACAAATTTAGAAACCTTGCCTGTTTGCATAACTTCTAGATTTTCACATTTTATCATGCCTTGAAGTTCTCCATTGATGATGACATGTTTAGCTTCTATCTTGCCCTCAACCATGCCACTTTTCCCGATAACAAGGGTATTGCTTACCGTAATGTTTCCTATGACATGACCATCTATGTGTATGGTGTCACTTCCGTCTAAATTACCAGTTACTTTCATGCATGAAGTGATGATGGTTGCAGAAGATATCTTGTTTGATTTTAGTGTAGATTTAGATGTTTTTTTTGTTTTTTTTTCGCCAAAGAGTGCCATAATATATCCTAATTTATTTTGTGGAAAGACTGATAAGTTTTTCTGTTTGTTTTAAAATACTGTTCCAATTTACCTTGTCTATTTTATCGCTAATATTGTTAATATTGTCTAAATCAACAAACATAAATTTTTTGGGGTCTAGCCATTTAGTAAGGTAGCGTACTTCATAGTGCAAGTGTGCACCTGTACTTCTACCCGTATTGCCTACATAGGCTATCTTTTGTCCCTTGCTCACATATGCACCACTTTTAACAGCAAAACGACTTAAATGTCCATAAGCAGTCTTAAATCCAAAAGAGTGTGTTATGAGCATAAAGTTCCCATATGCACCTTTTTTGTCAGCATAGACTACTACACCAGATGCAGGAGCATAGATGGGTGTACCGTGTTTGGCAGGAAGGTCAATCCCTGCATGAAAAGATTTTTTCTTTGTCACTGGATGAATCCTATATCCGAACTTACTTGATATGCGTTTATAGTTTAGTGGTTTACCGTTAGGTATACTGTTGATGAGTAAGGCTCTTTGTATGGCAGTAATTTTTTCTTGCTTTACAGCATGTTGTATATTTTCTACAAGTTTCTTTTTTGTTTTTTCTTCATGGGCTTTTGCCTGCTGTACTCTGTCTGTAAAGTTTACAGCCATATCTGGACCAATGCCAATAATTTCTTCTACTTCACGTAGATGTGATTTCATGGAGTTTAATTTATCGGTATTTTCTTCTATGCGTGCTAGCAGTTGTTGCTTAAGGACTTTTTGTTGCGCATTTTCTTTTTTGAGTGCCTTACTGGTGCTTTTAAGTTCAACAACTTTTTTTTTAAAAGATTCCGTTTCTACGTGTAAGGTATCTACTTTTTCATTGAGAAACTTAACATAAAAAAATGTTCCTACCCCAATGAGTATAAAAGTGAGCACAGCATAAAAGATAATTTTTTTAATGATTTCATGTACAGAGTACTGCTTAGAACCATGTATGTCTGAGATAGTAATAATAAAGCGATTTTTCATTGAGCCTCTTTAATGTATTTGATAGCATTGATATAGCTAAGGTTGTTTAATTTTGTATCAGTATAAGCAATGTCAAAAGCCGTTCCGTGATCTACTGAAGTTCTTAAGATAGGCAGGTTTAAACTCACATTAATTCCCTCATCGAAATAGAGAGCCTTAAGTGGAGCTAGGCCTTGGTCGTGATACATAGATACATAGTGTGTGTAATTTTTACGAACATTGGGGGTAAAGGCTACATCGGGTACCAAAGGTTTTGTAAATAATGTATTTTTTTGAGTGATGAGATGAGGGTTTTGTACATAGAGTATTTGTGTTGCATTACTAATAGATTTTTCGATTATTTTTTCTTCGTCTCCAAGTACCCCATCATCTCCTGCATGTGGATTAAGACCCAATACTCCCACGGTAGATGTCGGGTTTGCAGTATGATAAAAGTCAACCAAGAACCGAGTTAAATCTTTTTCATTGATAGTAGAAGTTACATCTTTTAAGGGAATGTGCTCAGTAAACAAAGCAACATACATTTTCTTGCAGCCAAGCATCATAATAGCCTCTGCATCAAAAAAGTTACGTAAGGCATCGGTATGACCTTTGTAGTCTACACCTGCTAATTCCCATGCTTTCTTGTGGATGGGTAGGGTACAAATGGCATCTACTTGTTTTTCACGTGCAAGTTTTACAGCTTTTACGAAAGATGCATAAGCATAAGTACCACTTTGTTTACTAACAATACCAGCCTTTATTTCAAAATTTTGAGCAATGTTTTCTATGGTTTTAAAATCATGAGGAATCTCTAAGCTTAGTTTTTTAGCAGCTTGTGTGAGCATGGCATGGTCTATGCAGTATATAGGTGTCACATACTCAGAAATAGCAGCATGGTTTTCAAGTGCAAGTTGTACCCCAATGCCGTTAAGGTCACCGATACTTATGGCTACCATTTTTTGTATACGTTTCATTTTCAATGCAAGCAGTTCCATGAGCCCACTACTGAAGTGAACACAGCGTTAGCGTAGTAAATGGAGCTTTGCTTCATTTGCGTTCCATAATAGTCTTCATATCAAGTATAGCTTGCTCTAGTCCTACATACACAGAGCGTGCCACGATGCTTTGTCCTATGTTTAACTCTTCTATGGTCTCTATGTCTACAATGTCTGTAACATTTTGCATGTTTAGTCCATGCCCTGCAGCGACCCTAAGCCCAAACTCTATAGCGTCACAGCTTAGTAGACGTAAGTTGCAAAGCTCATCTTTTAGCATCTGTTTAAGTATCTTTCTGGAGAGTTCAAGTTCTGGTATGGAGTGCTGTGTTTTGCTTAGGTTAGTGTAAAGCATAGCGTAGATATTTGCGTACTTTCCTGTATGAAACTCTATCCATTCTACTCCTAAGCTTAGTGAAGCTTTAACAGCCAAGAGGCTAGGGTCTATGAAAAGTGAGACTTCTATTTCTTCTGCTTGTAGTCTTTTTATAGCCTCTTTGAGTTTACTTTGTTCACCTTCTACACTGAGTCCACCTTCTGTAGTTACTTCTTCACGTTTTTCAGGTACAAGTGTGACACGATGCGGTCTAAGTTCACAAGCGATGTCTATCATGCTAGGTTCTGTGGCACATTCTAAATTTACAGGTAAACTAGATAGTTCTATGATGTTTTTAGCATCACTGTCTTGCATGTGACGTCTGTCTTCACGTAAGTGGATGGTTATTTGGTCTGCTCCTGCACGTTTACAGATGCTTAATGCATCAAGTGGGTCTGGGTCAGCTACTTTTCTAGCTTCTCTTAGTACGGCAATATGGTCTATGTTTACACCTAAGTACATATCTATAACTCTCCTCTTCTTAATCTTCTATAATCGTTTTACGTTTTTTGTAGCTACGTTTTTTTGGTTTTTGCTCTTCCATGAGTACTTTAGTCTTCTTGAGTGAAAGGTTATAAAACCAAATGATACCCAGAAGTAACACAGCAGCTATGAGAAAGTGATATATAAGAATCCCTGCTCCCATCCCATAGATGAAGTTGAGCATGTGTTGCTTTTCAATCTTCTCTTCGGTGGTCATGGTGCTTTCATCTTTTTTAAAGACAGCTATGGCATTGTCTAAAAAACTACCAGCACTTTGCAAGATACTAGAGCCTTTTGCTTTTATATTTTGTAGGGTAAAGTTATTTTTTTCTATTTCATTCATAGTGTGATTATAACGAAATAGGGATTAACAGGGAGAATGTTTCAAATATACTAATTTAAGTTCATTCTAAAAACACGAATTAACCAATTTTTAGATAAAATCAAACAATATTATACAAAGGCTATAACAATGGCAAAAAGAACAATCAAAAAAGCAGTATTAGC
>CAYXTZ010000126.1:0-4101 GCA_964468535.1 uncultured Sulfurovum sp. | reverse complement strand
CTAGTTCTTCTGAAAAACCAAGGTTTAGCATCTTGTCTGCTTCATCTAGTACTAAGAATTCTAAATGTTTTAGGCTCATTTGTTTCTTGCTCAACACATCTAAAAAACGCCCAGAAGTAGCGACCACAATGTCACAGCCTTTTTGAATGGCATATATCTGTTCTCCTATGCCTTCGCCTCCTATGACAGAGACTATTTTTAGTGATTTACCAAAGGTTTTAAAACTCTGTGCTACTTGTAGGGTAAGTTCACGCGTAGGCGTAAGAACAAGTACTTTTATCTTAGGTTTTCCTTCTGTAGGAACTTTGGAAAGTAATTCCACTATGGGCAAGACAAAAGAAGCTGTTTTACCAGAACCTGTTTGGGCTTGTGCCATGATGTCTTTTTTGTCCAATACAAGAGGGATGACTTTTTCTTGTATGGGTGTTGGTTTGCTGTACTTATTGTCTTTAAGAAGTTGTTGCAAAGTATCTGAAAATTTTAGTTTTGAAAAAGGCATGGGTCTTAACTTTGTAAAATAATTTTAGAAATTATAGCTGAACTTGAGAATAATAATATGGCGAACCCCTAACAATGGGCAATAAACAAAGAAGTGCATGTTCAAAATCTAAGTAAAAAGACTAGGCCAAGCACTATGTCACAATAGTGACATCCATGAAAACAACATGCAATAACATACTATAAAAATATCTGATATAATCTATATAGATAAAGTAATTATAGGGACTATTAAAGATGAGTAAAGAACTTTATATTGGTATTATGTCAGGCACATCACTTGATGGGGTAGACGTGGTACTATGTGAGATAGATGAAAAGTCCTGCATATTGTTAGATGCTTTAGAATTTCCTTTTCCTTCAGAGCTTAAAGCAGAACTTTTGTGGATGATGTCTGGTAGTAGTTGTACTTTAGAAGAAGTAGGACGAGCAGACCATAGTCTAGGTATACTTTTTGCAGAGGCAATCTCAGCATTATTAATACCTAAAAAAATTAAAAGTTTAAGCATCAGAGCTATAGGCTTACATGGACAAACCCTCTGGCATAATCCTAGTGGTAAATATCCATTTACTATGCAACTGGGTGATGCAAGTATATTAGCAGCTAAATCAGGCATTTCTGTGGTTGCAGACTTTAGGCGTAAAGATGTTGCTTTAGGTGGGCAGGGTGCACCTCTTACTCCTGCTTTTCATGAATTTATATTTTCTAATATAGAAAATTCCCTAGCCGTTCTAAACATCGGTGGCATGGCAAATATTACGGTATTTGGTGATACACTTATAGGCTATGATACTGGCTGTGGAAACGTCTTGATGGATATGTGGATATCTAAGCATAAAAGTGTAGCTTACGATAGAGATGGTACGTGGGCACAAAGTGGAAAAGTAAATCAAGTGTTACTAGATGTGATGCTTAAAGACAGTTATTTCTTGCAAGATTATCCTAAGAGTACGGGGCGTGAGAAATTTAATGAAGCTTGGTTAGACGCTGTTATGAAAAGTGTCGAGAAAAGCACTCTCTATCCTGCAGATACACAGCGTACGCTTCTTGAACTTACGGCACTTAGTATAAGCAATGAAGTATTGAAGTTTGATAGAGATGCTGTACTCTTGTGTGGTGGTGGAGCGAAGAACAGCTTTTTAGTAGAACGCATCAAGGCACTTTTACCTAATGTTAAAGTCTCTATAGCTGACAATGCAGATGAGATAGAAGCCATGACCTTCGCATGGCTAGCCTACAAACGCATACACAAAGAAGAAGTCAATCTCAAAGGTGTAACAGGTGCCAGAAAAAATACCATTTTAGGGGCTGTATATGCATGACGAGTTAAAGGGCTGGCTAGAGTGGCTAGGTATAGAAGAACCAGATTTGGAAGCTCTTTGTGGTGATGCTAGTAGCCGAAGATACTACCGTCTCAAAGAGCCGCAAAGCATAGTCATGGATGCTTCAGATGCAAAAGATTCTGTGCCTATTTTTATAGGTATAAACTGGCGTTTGATGGATGCTAAGGTACGTATGCCTAGCATTAAAGCCTATGAATTAAATAAAGGTTTCATCCTCTTAGAGGACATAGGTTCTACTCACCTTTACGACAAAATCAACACTCTTGATGCAAGTACTTATTATGAAAAAGCTATACGCACATTGCTAAAGTTGCAAGATACACCCTCAAAAGGACTAGACCCTTATGATGGGGCATTTTTACTAGATGAGATGAACTTGATGTCACAGTGGTATCTGAAAGAACATCTAGGTAGACCTGTGGAGTGTGTGGAAGGGCGAACACTCTTGGCAAGTTTTACGCTCATCTCAAAAGAAGTACTTTCTCAACCTCAAGGCATCTTCGTGCATCGTGACTACCACTCAAAAAACCTTATGATAGACAGTGAAGATGACATCGTAGTCATAGACTTTCAAGATGCTAAAGAGGGGGCATTGACCTATGACTTGGTCTCCTTGCTTCGTGATGCTTATGTCGAGTTAGATGCTGAAGAGATACAAAGACTTGTGCTACTTTTTAAAGAGCTTAAAGGTTTAGAAATAGATGATGAAACATTTATGCGTTGGTTTGACTTTACAGGACTACAAAGGCACATAAAGATACTGGGTATTTTTGCAAGGCTTAGTATACGTGATGGAAAAGATGCTTATTTAGATGATATACCTTTGGTTTTGAAATATATTTTGGAGCTTGGAGGGAAGTATCCTGAGTTGGATGGATTAATGCAACTACTTAAAAGAGATAGTTTATCATGAAATGTATGATACTCGCTGCTGGACTTGGCTCTCGCATGAGACCATTGACTGATATTAGCCCTAAGCCACTACTAAAAGTAGGGGGCATACCACTCATTGTATGGCATTTAGAAAAACTAGCCCATCAAGGATTTAGAGATATCGTCATAAATATTGCACACTTGGGCTACCAAATACCTGAGACTTTGGGTGATGGTCATGACTGGGGTGTGCATATAAAATACTCAGATGAGCAAGAAGAAGGAGGACTAGAAAGTGCTGGGGGCATAGTAAAAGCTTTGCCAATTCTTAGTGATGATATTTTTGGAGATGAGCCTTTTTTAGTGGTAAATGGAGATATATTTACTGACTATGACTTTCAAGATAACAGGAAATTAGCAGAAGGTGTGTTAGCCCATTTAATACTTGTACCCAACCCAAAACATAACCCCAAGGGAGATTTTGCCTTAGATTCTAACCTTGTGGTAGATACTAAGCACTATACTTTTTCTGGCATAGGCTACTACTCCCCAAAACTTTTTGAAGGTCTACCTTACGGAAAGTTGGGATTAGCTCCTTTACTAAGAGAAGCGATGAAAAAGGGAAAAGTGACAGGTGAACTTTATGAGGGAGAGTGGTTGGATATCGGGACACCTGAGAGGTTAGAACTTTTGAATGCAGAACTTCTAAATAGGTATTAGAATTAGAAACCCAATATGAGTATATATTTTGATTTAGAAAATACTTGTTTCCCAAATTTTATCTCCCTTTAAACTAACTACGATAAAATTTCCTTGTAAATAAAAATTATCTTTAAGGAAAACATATGTTAGTAACAAAAAAAGCTCCAGATTTCACAGCAACAGCTGTACTTGCAAACGGTCAAATAGTTGAGGATTTTAACCTCATGGATAACTTAGGCGAAAAAGGTGCAGTACTTTTCTTCTATCCACTTGACTTTACATTTGTATGTCCTTCAGAAATCATCGCATTTTCTAAAAGAGCAGCAGACTTTAGAGAAAGAGGCATCAATATCATCGGTGTATCTGTAGATAGCCAATTCTCACACTTCGCATGGAGAGAAACTCCAATAGCCCAAGGTGGTATCGGAAAAGTTGACATGCCTCTTGTAGCTGACCTGAATAAGCAAATAGCTAGAGACTATGATGTTCTTCTTGACGATGCAGTAGCTCTTAGAGGTTCTTTCCTTATAGATGCTGATGGTACAGTAAGACATGCAGTCATCAATGACCTTCCATTAGGAAGAAACATTGACGAAATGATTAGAATGGTAGATACTATGCTATTTACTAACGAGCATGGTGAAGTTTGTCCTGCTGGTTGGGTTAAAGGTGACGAAGGTATGA
>CAYXTZ010000125.1:0-4145 GCA_964468535.1 uncultured Sulfurovum sp. | reverse complement strand
ACGTTGTTAAGTAGGTTCAGTGGGGTGCTGAGGTGCCCGTTGTTCCTGTTGTTCCAGTTGTTCCAGTTGTTCCTGTTGTGCCTGTGGTTCCTGTTGTGCCAGTTGTTCCTGTGCTTCCGCCAGAACTTCCACCACCGATGGTAAGTGTACTATCGTCATCGTTGATTGTGATGTCTACGGTTGCTGTAGTTAGGGTCACAAATGAACTAGTTGTTGAGATGCTTAGTTCAAGGACTCTCTCTAGGTTTAGAGTATCTTCTATGAGGTCTCCTATGATTTGAAGGTAGATAGTTTTAGAAGAATCTCCTGTGTGAAACTCTACTGTACCAGTAGACACTGTAAAGTGTGTACCGTTTATGGCATCAACAGGTGATTTTTCTGAAAATGAATACGTTAAATTAAAATCATTATTTGCAATAAGACCTGCATCTATAGTGATGTGGTAGGCAACAAGATGGGTATCATGACCTTCATTGTAGGCATTTGGAAGGATGCTAATCACAGGTACATAGTCATCATCATTTATGGTGACTACAGTCGTGTCTTTAGGAATGCTAATGCCTGATGTGCTGCTAGTGATGGTGACACTAAAGTTTTCTGCTGTAGGAGTTTCTTCTGTGTCGTCACCTATGATTTCAACAGTGAAGTCTGCACTTGTTGCTCCTGCAAGTATGGTTACTGTACCAGTTACAGAGCTATAGTCTGAACCTGAGGAGGCAGAGCCATCACTTGTTTGATAGGTCACAATGGTGTCTGTGCTAGAGGCACGATCTAGGTAAGCTATGAGTGTGATGTTGTGGTTGTTGTGTGTCTCAGTAATTGGACCTGATAAATCGGCAATTCTTAATTCTAATGGGCTATCATCATCTATTATGGTGATAAAAACAGTGTCATCTCCTAGTAAATTAATACCATTTGCAACAGCAGAGGTAACCTCAAAAGTAAGTGTTTCGTTTGTAGGTGACTCATTGTCAATGTCTCCTAAGATTTGGAAAGATACATCTTCACTCAAGCTATCCATAGGTATGGTCTTGGTGCCTGTTATTACGGTAAAATCTTGTCCACCTTCAGCACTGCTAGTTGGAGTATTTTCTCTAAAAGTATAGTTTATGACCACAGGTGCGTTTGCTATTTGAGAAAGTTGTATAGAATATGATACAATATTTGGCACATCTCCCTCATCAAATGTTGTATTTGTTATTAGATTTAACGTGGGAGTATAGTCGTCATCATTGATTGTTAGAGTAGCAGTATTACCTGTACTTGTATCTATATTGTCATGTCCTCCTGCACTTGGAGAAACGCTCAAAGTAAAGGTCTCAGCTGTGGGGGTTTCTATGTCATAGTCACCCATGATTTGGAATGATACATTTTTACGTCGTTCTCCATCAAGAAAAGCCACTGTACCAGTAGCAGCAATATAATCATCACCTGAAATAGCAGTACCATTTGTAAGGACATAGTCAAGCGAAATTGGACCATGCGCATTAGCATTAAGTGAAACCTGATAGTTCACAGTGTGAGTGTCATATCCTTCTGTGTACGATTTATCGCTAAGGGTAGTGCGTCTTTTGACGTCGTCATTGTTTATGGTCATAGTGGCTGTATTGGCACCAGTTAGTGTAGCATTTGTCACTGAGGTAATGTTTAGAGTGAATGTTTCATCCGTTTCCTCACCCCAATCTCCCTTAATGGTCATAGGTATGCTACCTGTAGTCTGTCCTGCTAGAATGTGAAGTATTTCTGAATTAACGACAACATCATTAGCGTCCGCAGTTCCTCCTAGGGTAATACTATAATTGATACTCACATTTTGAGTCGAGATTGCATCTAGTGTAATGGGGTAATTTCTTACATTATTTGTATTTTTTTCATCAAAAGACCAATTGCCAATAGAAAATTCAGGTTTATTGTCATCATCGATGATACTTACGTTTACTGCTGAGTTTCCGCCATGTCCATTGATGCCACCATCGTTGCTAAAGAGCATATGCTGTGCAAGTGCAGTGCCAGTGTTTGTGACGGTTACTTGAAAGTCTTCATTGCTTTCTTCAGCGATGTCACCAACGATATTTACTGTACGTGTGATACTCGTTGGACAAGCTGGGTCTGCTAAAAAACTTATAGCTTCTGTTAGTGCGATGTAGTCGTTATTGGATGTTGATGCACTTAAGTTAGAGCTTTGTATGCTTAAGTTTAAGTTGGATTTATTTGGACACACATCTATACTTACTGTGATAGACACAGAGGTAGTACCCGAATCCCCTTCAAACACCGATGCGGGGCTAGCACTAATGGTTATATTTGGTACATTTGATGGTATGGAAGTATCAGCATAGATAAAATGCCCCATAAATACTGCAAAAACGAGTAAATAACGTGTTAAAAAAGTTTTCATAATAGATCCTTCTTTTTAAGTGCTTGTATGAATGTAGTCATACAAAATAATTAGGTTTAAGTTCAGTATAGTACTTGTAGTCTAAATCTAGACTTAAGTTGTGTTAGATTATATGATTTTAGGGATAAACTTGTAGGGTACTTTTTTTTGATATTTTCGGTATTCTATGTCTTTTTCAAGATGTTTTTCTTCGGTTAGTGCACGCATAATATAGATAGAACTCCATATAAAGAAAGCCAAAGAAGCCCAGATATTGGTTAAAACATAAGTGGTGTCAGTAAACCAAGCAATGTTTTTTGCTGTGTATGCAGGATGCCTAATGTACTTATAGGGACCATGTGAGATGATGCCTCTATTTGTGAGGTTTGAAAATTTAAATCCAAGTGCAACGGTTGCCCAAACATAGACGCTGTAGGCTAAAAGTAAAATCACAAAAATAACAGACCATGCAATTTGTGATGTGATGAGTTCATGCGTGTCCATGGAGTGGTAGAAAATAAAGTTATTTGAAATAAGTTGGTTAAATGGAGGATAGCAAAAAAGCACCACAAACCATCCTAATGCACTAAAGTCAACACTCTTTGTTCGGTTTTCAAGCCATCTGCTGGCAAAACTGTAGCCAACTATGGCAATGCCTATGTCGATGATAAAAATAGAATGAAAGCAGATAAAGTACCAGTTTCTAGCTTGTGTATACCAATGTTGACCGTCATAGTTCTGGGACCATAAAATACCCATATGTTTTTCTAGTCCTTGAAACTCTTGTAAAAATAGACGTATCATGAGAGAAAGAAAGAAGAAGTTAATAAGATAAACTAAAAAGATTTTTTTGACACGCCTATTTTTATGAAATGCTTTTGCATTTCGGCAAAAGAGTAAACAAAAAAGAGATTTTATGCCTATCATCGTGAGTATGGCATAGTCATTGTACTCGTAATGCCTAGAATTTTTGTATTTGAGGGTAAAAAAAAGATAGGGAGGAACAAATATGATAAAGACAAACAATGCGTACGTGAAAAATGTAATGGTGATAGCAAAAGCAGGATTTTGTGTAAAGAAAAAGTGATTGTGTACTATGAAGTAAGCAATGTAAAATGGTGTAAACAGTGCCATGAAACGATAAAATGTTGACTTTAATACATGTTTGTTAGTAGGGACAAATGATATTTTGTTATTTGTGGGACGGCACTTTTTATTGTATGCAGTTCTTGTAAAGTACTCATACAAAATCATGGCAATAAAAGTGATTGCCATAAGTAATAATAGTTGCTTGTGTGTGGCTGTAGCCATATATTTTGTAGCAGATAAATACGTAAGAGTTACACTACCTAATAATAGTGTCAATGCACCTGCGTATCCAGCATGTGAAACATAAGGTTTTTGCACGATACTTCCTTTGTATAATTTAAATAATTATAGCAAAATAAGCTTTTTTAGTGCTTTGAAAGATTATAATCTAATTTATAGAGTTACATACATTTTATTTGATAAGGTTGTTTGGAAGATATGATTTATTTTAAAACTTTTTTTATTTTTGTTTCTTTGTCGTATATTTTTGTTGGATGTTCTTCCTCAGAAGATGTAGTAGAGTTTAATAAGCCTGCATTGTTTTGGTACAAAAAGATAGCGTCTAATATTTCCCGAGGGAGTTTAGACAAAGCAGACTCGTACTACATCTCTTTAAAGTCTGAGCATATGCGTTCACCACTCATGCCAACGGCTGTGATGATGCTAGCTCATGCACATA
>CAYXTZ010000124.1:0-4162 GCA_964468535.1 uncultured Sulfurovum sp. | reverse complement strand
CTTCTTTGTTTACGATGCGTTGTGCAAGACCTTCTACTATGGCAGTTTTACCTGTTCCTGGTTCTCCAATGAGTATAGGGTTGTTCTTAGACTTACGAATCAAGATTTGCATCATACGTTGCACTTCTTCATCACGTCCTATGACAGGGTCAAGCTTACCATCTAGTGCCATTTGGTTTAGGTCATCAGCATACTTGGCCAAGGCTTCAAGCGTTTCATCTCCAGACTGAGAGTCTATCTGCTTACCTCCACGAATGCTCTCTAACGTTTTTTTAAACTCAGAGATGTCCACATATTTACCCAAAGTATCTTTGATGAATACTTCATCGCCATTGGCAAGTAACCATGTATCTACTGCTAAGTACTGGTCACCATTGGCAGTCATCACACCCTGCGCATTTTGCAAAGTTCGTACTAAGTTTTGCCCAAGCTTAATGCTTTCTTTTGTGACTGTAGAGACAGTAGGCAGTTTATTTGCAATGCTTTTGGTCTCTAGTTCTATGGCAGCTTTGTCTACATTCATCTTGTTCAGTGCTTGATGCAAGATGCTCCCAGAGTTAGTAAGCAATGCCCATAGTAGGTGTACAGGTTCTACTTCTTGGTTTTTGTTGTGCAATGCTAAAGATACACCAGACTCGATAGTGCCTTGCATTTGGTTGGTTAATTTTTCTAATATACTCATAAATGACTCCTGAAATATGTTTAATTTAAATGATTATACAACCTTTAGTCACTCTCTGTCAAGTTAGTTTAGTATATTTTGTTAATATGTGTTGTTTTTACCTTATTTTTCAAATTAAAATATTATTTTGTTCTAGTTTTCTGTAGATTTGGATTAACAGTGTGAGTGCGGTAAAATCATACAAAAGACGGTGCATCATTGGCAAACAAAATCAAATCTCCTGCCCTAGTCTCTTCAATCAACATCGCTTCCATTTCACCCTTAGAAGCTAACTTTAGCAACTTATCAGCCTCAACATGCTCTTTAAATATACCATAGTTCAAATCACCCGTCACCACTACCACATCAAAAACTTCATTTACACGCTTAGCTACTTGCACATTAAGTTCATCATCTACCTCAACAAGCCCTGGTGTGATAACTACTTTTCTACCTTCATATGTAGTTGCCAATTCAAAGGCTGCCATCATGCCATCTATATTTCCGTTAAATGAGTCATCTAATATCACTTTCCCGCCTGCATCTATGCGTTGTAGTCTGTGGGCTACTGGCTCTAGCGTGCTAAGTTGCCTTTGTATCTGCTCATCTGTAAGTCCTAGCTCTTTAGCTACTAGCACAGCTGCTGATAAGTTCATAGCATTAAATGCACCTAAAATATTTGCAGAATAACGTACGCCATTTAAAGTAAAGCTTGTAGCATCAAGCGTAGCCTCTACATCTTCTATGATGTACTCTGGTACAGGGACACTAGTGCGTATATCTAGGTTCTCTTTGCTACCAAAGGTATGTACGATGTTAGGTTCTGCTTTCACCATCGCACTCTCATGTACCCATGCCTGTTCAAGCCTAGTACTTTGCAGTATCTCCATTTTAGTGTTACGGATGTTTTCCATGGTTCTAAAGTACTCTATGTGTGCAGGGCCTATCTTTCCTACTACCACGTAGTGAGGGTTTACAAAAGTGCTTATCTCTCCTATGTCGCCTTCTCCTCTTGCTCCCATCTCTACTACATAGACTTCAGTGTCTGAAGGTAAGTCATCATTGATATCTTTCATTACTCCACCTAGTGTGTTTACTGAACGTGGCGTGGCATAAGTTTTGTATTTTGCTTTAAGTAAATGTGCTATGATATTTTTAATACCTGTCTTTCCGTAACTAGCAGTAATGCCTACTACTTTCATGTCTGCCATAGACGCTATCTTCTTCTTTGCTTTGACTTTAAAGCCGTTAAAAAGCATTTTTTCTATGAAGAGTGAAATAAAATATGCAAGAAAAATAGGGATAACAACAATAAACTGCTGAAACACTAGAGCGATAAAAATAGCAAAAAACAACATCGCCACAAAGAAACGTTTAACGCGTCCTGTAAAAACAAGTGGCTTATCTAAACCTTTATACCAAAAGTAAAGTGCTACAAAGTAAGCCATAACCACTACAAAACTATATTCACCCATACTACTTACAAAAGCATACACAACAAAAGGAACTAAAAAGTATGCTAAGTGCCACCATGTCTTAGTATGATGAAAGAGTACTCGCTTGAGTTTGTAAGAGTACCACTGCAGGTTTGTGATGAAGTAGTAGCCCATGGCTAAGATGAAAAGTGCATAAAAAAGTGAATTAAGTATTTGTAACATTAGTGTAACCCTTTATAGTGTTCTGCACATTGTTTGATTATCGTTTGTGCGATGAAGTTTTTATGTGCCAAGAAGAAGAAATGGTCACCGTCAAGCGGATAAAATGCTGAGTCTTCTATGAGTCCTGCTATCTTCTCTCCTGTGTAGAGCGGTGTAGCTGTGTCTTCTTTTCCCCAAAAACACAAAGCCCTACTTTTAGACTTAGAAAAAGAGCTTTCAAAGTCTTCATCTACCACGTTTTTAAAAGTCTCATACATCTCATGGCTCATACCTTGTGCATCAGGGGCTACAAAAAGCTCACGTATCTTCTTCATGCCTAGAGGTTTTAGTAGTTTAAAAGTAGCTATCTTGACTTTTACTGACCAAGGTTTAACGGTTACTATACCTGCAGAGGAAAGTAACACCAAACAAGGTGTATTTAGTAGTGTAGCAACCTTTCCACCAAAAGAATGCCCCATAGCAATACTAAGCTTGACATCCAAACTAGTTAAAAAAAGCTGCACGATGTCTGCATAATCGGCAGTCGTCAGTATCATGTCATTGCTAGACTTACCAAAGCCTGGCATATCTAAGTAAATATGCTTATACTCGGGAAGCAACTTTACAAAGGCTTGTTTCATTATCTCTTTGTTTGAACCCCAACCATGAAGCAGTAAAAGTACTTGTTCTTTAGTAGGATTGACTAGTTCGTAGGAAAGAGTAAAACTTTTCTCTTTGCAGTGTATCTCTTTAGATGCCATATTTCACCATTATTTTAAAGTAATACATTTTAGCATATTGGCACTTATGAATTAGAGTTGTGCAATTCTCTTTCGTACCTCATCTATCATAATAGGTTTTGCCATATAGTCTGTCATACCTGCATCTAAGTATGTATCTCTATCATCTTTCCCCGTATTAGCTGTCAATGCAATGATAGGTACTGCTGGGATACGTTCATCATTTTCAAATTTACGTATGGCCTTACTTGCCTCTACGCCATTCATCAAAGGCATTTGTATGTCCATAAAAATAATATCAAAATTATTTTCTTTTCTTAGTGCTACTGCCTCTTCCCCATTTGAAGCATAACTTACTTTTAAGTTCTCATTTTCAAGGACTTTGGCTAATAAACGTTTGTTTATGTCATTGTCATCTACTATCAAGACAAGAGGTATTTCATTTTTAGGTAAACCTATCACTTGCTTGTTTTCAATCTTATCAACTGTCTTTTCGACACGAGGCTTAGGTGTCATATCAATTATATTATTTACCAGTACCAATAGTTCATCAGAGCTTATACTAATAATAGAGACAAACTCTTCTTGTCCTTTATCTAGGTCTGTAGATTGTAGAAACTTTGTAAATCCAAGCAAACCAGAAAGAGAAGTTCTCATCTGGTGAGAAATATGAATAATCTCATGGGTTTTACTCTCTAAGTCTTCTGAAATATTTTTATGTGCTTTTTTATACGTACTTACTTCTGCCTCTAGTAGCGAATATTTGTCACCTATTGTTTGCATTTCAAGCAAAAGCACTTCGGCTATTTCATAATCATTGTCTTTTTTTACGATAGTATCAATCATAGGGAAATACACTGTATCAAATTTATCTTTTAAGCTTTCAAGTACTAAAGTACTTTTTTTAGAATTTTTATACAACATTAAAGCCATCACAAAAATAACAAAAGACAAAACACCAATCACAAGATATTCGATAATCATAACAATCCCCCAAAAAATTAATTAAGATAATTTACATAGTAACGAATGCTTTCAAATACGCAACTTAATTAAATCCTAATAAGACACTTTTATTTTAGGAGGTCGTTTTTCTATCTCAAAATAATCATAACCTTCTTTAA
>CAYXTZ010000123.1:0-4194 GCA_964468535.1 uncultured Sulfurovum sp. | reverse complement strand
TAAACTTCACAATTAAGCAGAACTATTGCTATATCTAACTATACTTTTCATATTAAAAAATAAAAAAGGACTACTTATGATTAAAGTTTCTATATTTACTACAACACTATTGGGCATCTTGTTACTTTCAGGATGTGGAGAAAGTACAGATGAAATCAGCGAAAAAGATAAGGTCATTGTGCTTCATGATGTCGGTATATCAGGATGTGTTGCACTGGAACAACTAGGAAAAGAAAAACTAAATGAACAAGATGCTGTCAAAAATATAGCATACACAAGTACAGACAATACAGTAAACTGCCAAACATATGGTAAAACACGTGGTGACTTAGAATCTTATGATAACATTGATGCAGGACTAGCCATAGAGTGTGCTGAAATTACACTTGACCAAATTCAAGAAGCTCTTCCCGAGGAAGATTTATCTATCTATGAAAACAAAGATAGAGCTTGTGTACTCTCATTTGATTTAAAATAATTCACCACTGTCATTGGACACTGGTGTTAATGGTACTTTTCTTTGTGGATGCAAGGCATCACCTAACTCATTTTGTGACTCTCCTTCATCATAGGTGGGTGTATCGTCGATATTAATAGGTATTGCCATCTGCACTTCTCCCTCATCGGGGTCTATATCTTCTGCTATCTCTATCTCTTCAACCAACATCTCATTGTATGAATCAACAGGTTTTTTATGTGCATTTGGAAGTGGTGAATGTAGTGTATAAAGTTCAGATTTTCCTTCATAGCTTCCTCTAAACACTCCCCCAGGTATATCAAAAGTTCGTTTTGTCTCTGGGTAAAGTTCTATCAATTTTTTATAATAATACGCAAATGCCGGTGCAGCCAATGCCCCGCCTGTAGCACCCTTACCTATACGTTTGTTATCATCTCTACCAAACCATACAATGGTCTCAATGGTAGGAGAGTATCCACAAAACCATGCGTCTACATTGTTATTTGTTGTGCCTGTTTTACCTGCTAGCTCTATGCCTTCTACACGGGCATTTTTACCAGTCCCTCGTTTAATCACATCTTTTAAAACATCTGTCATCAAATAGGCTTGTTCAGGTGTGCTAAAATTAGCTATCTCTTTAGGACGTGTCTCATAAATACTCGCACCCTCTTTAGAAATAATCTTAGATACAAGTCTAGGTTCTATCATATGTCCCTTATTTGCAAAAACTGAAAATATTTGTGCCATTTTAAGCGGACTAAGTCCTAGATTACCAAGAGCAATAGACATATCTCTAGGGATGTGTGCTACATCTAAAAATGCCAAACGTTTACGTATGGTACTCACCCCTAAATCTGAGA
This sequence comes from uncultured Sulfurovum sp., assembly GCA_964468535.1. Classification (GTDB taxonomy): domain Bacteria; phylum Campylobacterota; class Campylobacteria; order Campylobacterales; family Sulfurovaceae; genus Sulfurovum. Next base: position 2,877 of record CAYXTZ010000123.1, on the reverse strand, counting down.
CAAGATTAATAGTCGCTAAGTTACGAGAATGCACCAAAGCTTCCCGAAAAGAGATAAATCCTTTAAAATTACGTTCATAATTTTTAGGTGCCCAAATTTTAGGTTTACCTTTATAGTAATACTGAAATGTTCTTGCTATGTCTGTCAATGGGCTTGCAGGATTGTATCCCATATCTAAAGCGGTTTGATAGATAAATGGTTTAAAAGCAGAGCCTGGTTGACGGTTTGACTGTGTCACACGGTTAAAGTTTGATTTCTTATAGTCTGTTGTCCCCACCATTGCCAAGATGTCTCCGGTACTACTCTCAACAGCCACAAATGCCACAGAAAGTGTTGATGTATTTGCATCTTCTTTATATTTTTTCATTGCTTTAGTGTAGGAAAAATTTACAGCATCTTTAGCAATATCTTGTTGTTTCATATCTATAGTTGTATAAATTTTATATCCACCCGTACGTATATCGCCTAACTTTCCCTTAAAGCGTCTCAGTACTTCATCTACTATCTCAGGAGCGATATTTTGCGTCAGAGATGTTTTATGCACTTTAGGAGATTCTTTAACTGCCTTAAGGTAATCACTTTGGGTAATCCACCCTATGCTTTTCATACGATATAAAACATTGTTTGCACGGTTTAACGCACGTTTATAGTGTCTTAAGGGGTTGTAGAAACTAGGAGCATTTGGAAGCCCTACTAAAATAGCCATCTCTTTATGTGTGAGTTCATGCATTTCTTTATGAAAGTATCCATTTGCCGCTGTTTTAATACCAAAATAGTTATTTCCGTATGATATTTCGTTGAGGTAACGCTCAATAATGTCTTCTTTGCTAAGTTCATGTTCTATTTTTAATGCTAAAATGGCTTCTTTAATCTTACGAGCCAACTTTTTTTCATTACTAAGTATTTTGTTTTTTATAAGTTGTTGGGTGAGCGTAGATCCGCCCTCAACAAATGCACCCGCTTGTATATCTTTAACAATTGCCCTCATAATTGCATCAGGATTCACACCATTATGCTCAAAAAAACGTGTGTCTTCCATGGCAACTAATGCTTCTACTAAAAAGCCTGGGAGCTCATCATATTGTGCATATAAACGATGTTGTGTTTTAAATACATAGGCTAATTTTTTACCATTTCTATCATAAATAATAGACGAAGTCTCTGGCTTATAGTTAATAAGTTTATCAGCATCTAAAGAAATCTCTTCATAGGCATAGATAAATGCTGCTGTTAATGCCACAGTAAAAAGCACTGCTAGTATGATAGAACCTTTGACCAAACTACTAAACACATATACCCTTTGAAAGTATTTTCATTTATTGTACCAAATTATGCCTAATGAGTGCCAAAACATGGCGTAATTTCTGCACTGAAACACTTAGGTTTAGTATCACCCTCATCATAGGTCTTTCAACCGTAGGTTGTCTAATCGCACCCACCAAATACCCCTGTTCCATTAGACCATTTTGCATCCAAAGCGTATCTTTATTGCTAGGCATCTCCATAGGTACAATGAGACTATAACATACAAATCCCAACTCTTTACGTATCAACATTTGTCGTTGCAATATTTTTTGAGAAAACTGTGTTGCATTTTTACGTATGTACTTCATATTGACATAAGCAAGAGCCGTGTCAAATACAGATGGAGCAGTAGAATATATGATAGGTTTAGCACGATTTACTAAAAATGAAATAATATGAGAAGAAGCCAAGATATAAGCCCCATAAGAACCATATGCTTTGCCTAGTGTTCCCATTTTTATATGTCGTTCATTGATTTGTATACCATAGTATTCAAAAATACCTAAAAGTTTTAAGCCCAATACCCCCGCAGAGTGTGCCTCGTCTACTATCATCATAGATTTTTTTTCATCTGCAAGAGCAAATATTTCTTTAACACAGAGTTCACCACTCATAGAATATACACCTTCGACTGCAATTATTTGTCTTTTCGCAGGGTATTTTTCTAGTTTAGCACGTAAATCATTTACATCATTATGTTTAAACTTTACTACTCTATCTCCTAAAAGTGCAGCAGCCATCACACCAGATGCGTGATAATTCTCGTCCATAAAAAGCATATCACCTTTACGCACAAGTGCTTCTATGAGTGCCATGTTTGCCAAGTACCCAGACCCCACAACCAGTCCTTCTTCAAAGCCGTTTTGTTCAGCCATCTCTTGCTCAAACATCTTATGTATAGGATGATACCCATTTACAAGCATAGAAGCTTTAGAACTCACAGTAGTATATTCATCTACAAGTTTCACTGCTTTTTTAAAGAGTTTTTTGTTCCGCGACAACCCTAGGTAATCATTCGATGCCAAATCATCCAAAGTAACATCAAAAACCTTACGTTCTCGAAATCTTCCTGCTTTTTTTAGGGCTTTTAGTTCATTTTCGTACATTTTAACTACCTTGAAATATTTCTGCTCTATGATATTTCAAATAATTCTCTCTCCCCTCTACAGGTAAGTGATGAAATATTTTATTATCAGAAATACTTAGTTTAGAATATGTCATTTTTGACAAGAAAGGTGAAAGTTTAGTTCTCTTATCATCTGTAAATGATAAAAAACCTCTATCAAATAAATAATCAAATGTAGGGGTAAACATAAAACCATTTAAAGGGTCTATTTTTTCTTCATTATTAGAATGTACCCAAGGTTTAATATGACTTGCGATTAATATACGCTCATCTGAAACCATTGTAATGGGGCAATAAGGACACATATATAATAGTTCTTCTCTATACTTACCTTGTCCTTTTCTAGCTCTAGATAAAACTTTTGTTTCATCCTTTAGCTCTAACTCTTTATTTTCTTCTTCTTCTTTTTGTATGAGATATGGGTGCTGAACATCTCCAAAATAATC
>CAYXTZ010000122.1:0-4309 GCA_964468535.1 uncultured Sulfurovum sp. | reverse complement strand
ATGAAAATAGAGATACAAGATTCTGCAAAGAAAGATTTGAAAAAAATGGATAAATCTGAAGTTTTAAAAATTTTAAAGCAACTCCAAAATTTAGAAAAATACCCAAATTTAAGTAATATAAAAAAACTCAAAAAAAGGGGGTCTGGCGTTGAAAATACACCATAGTGTAGGTGCGACCATATCGCACGTCAAATCCCAATTTGTATGCGTAAGATAAAATGATTTTATGGTGATATGAAATTTTGGTATAATAAAAAATATATAGATTATACGAGGAGCAATATATGACAAAAAATGAAATATTGGCATTTTTACGAGAAAAAAAATCATATTTGTCTAAAACTTATGGTGTCACTTCCATAGGACTTTTTGGTTCGTACGCTAGAGATGAAGCAAGGGAAGGTAGTGATATAGACATAGCAGTAGAACTCAAAAGTGAAAATAAGTTTATGAATTTTTTTAATCTTAAGTATTATTTAGAAGAGCAACTACACAAACCTATAGATATAGGTATAGAAAGTACATTGAAACCTGTAGCCAAAGAGTATATAAAGAAAGATATTATCTATGCATAAAAGGGAAATAAGTCTTTATTTGGAAGATACTTTTGAAGCCATAGAAGCAGTTGAAAGTTATATTGATAAATTATCATTTGATGACTTTAGAGAAGATAGAAAAACATATAGTGCAACGATACGAGAATATATAGTTATAGGTGAAGCGATTGCCCACATGATAGAAGAGCTTGAAGAGAAAATTCCAGATTTTCCTTGGAGGGTTATTAAAGATTTTAGAAATGTGATTGTACATGAGTATTTTGGTGTAGACGCAGAAATGGTTTGGGATATTAGTACCCATGAGTTAGGTAAGTTAAAAGAAAGCTTAATACGCTTTAAAAAATTATAAAATGAAAAAAATAGTAGACTATTTACAAAAAAAACAAATCATCTTCAAATCTTTTAAAGAGGTTACACCCAAAGAGCTAGGCTCTCGTAAGAAAATAGACATGTATTTGGGTGTGGATTTGAAGGGTTACTATGCTCTTGTGGTGGAGCTGGAGAAGAAAAGTAGGGTACTTCGTAAGGAAGTTGGGGAGTTGATGGTATTGCATGAAAAATTAGAAATATATATAGACTCTAGTATCAAAAAGAAATACATCATCATTAAAGCACCACTTTGTTCTAAAGCCAAAGCATTACTAGAAGAGCATAAATGGAAGGTGTGGCACCATGATTAAAATATTGTTAGCAGATATTGGGAATACACATTTTCATATCTATGATGGCAAAACTGTAGAGCATCTCTCTTATGATGATGCTATGAATAAGTATGACAAGACAGCGATGCAGTATATTTCAGTAAAGTCTCAATTGGAGAAAAGAATAGAAGAGATACAGACTTGGGAAAACATATCATTGTGCATGACTATAAAAGGCGAGTATGACACTATGGGAATAGATAGAAAAGCATTGTGTCTGTCTCGTCCACAAGGTATATTTGTCGATGCAGGTTCAGCAATCACAGTAGATGTGGTAGAAGACAAGCAATATATAGGTGGCTTCATTTTGCCAGGTGTAAAAGCATATATAGAAACTTATAAAAATATTTCCCCTTCATTAGAGACTGTATTAAATAAAGCAGTGAACTTAGAAGAGTTACCTAGTACAACAAGAGAGCAGATAAGCTATGGTATAATCGCGTCTATAAAAGCACTTATAGACAAGCATATTGATGGTAAAAAACTTTACTTTACAGGTGGAGATGGACAGTTTCTTTCACAGTTTTTTGATGATGCAATCTATGATGAAACATTGGTCTTTCAAGGTATATTGAAGACTATCAAAAATAGGGGTCATGGGTTGAGTTTTTTGGAACAAAAAAGTAAAGCCTTGACCTCAAAGGAATAAACATGTTAACAATAGCACTTCCAAAAGGAAGAATAGCAGAACAAACACTAGAGATTTTTGCAGAGATTTTCGGTGGAGAATTTAAGTTTGAAGGTAGAGAGCTCATTTTGGATATGGGTGAGTTTCGTTTTTTAAATGTACGTAATCAAGATGTACCTACTTATGTAGAGCATGGTGCAGCAGACATTGGTGTGGTTGGTTTAGATGTCATTACTGAAAAAGAGTTAGACATTATACAGCTTCTTGACATGCAACTGGGTCGTTGTAAAGTGGCGATTGGTATCAAAAATGAAGATGAACTTGACTGGTCTAGACCTAACATCAAAGTGGCTACAAAGATGGTAAACATCACTAAGGCATATTTTGCTAAAAAAGCAGTAGGTGTAGAAGTGGTAAAGCTTTATGGTTCTATAGAGTTAGCACCCCTTGTAGGTTTGGCAGATGCTATAGTGGACATCGTAGAAACAGGTGCCACTATGAAAGAAAATGGGCTGAAGGTGGCCGAAGACATCATGGATTCATCTGCACACCTAATAGCCAACAAAAATAGTTTTTATGCTAAAAAAACTGAGATACTTTCACTTTATGAAAAAATAAAAACTATTGTAGAAAGAAATGCCTAAGACAAATAAGATATCTGGCTCCCTTGACCTTTATGCCAAAGTAGAAGACTTACTTGGTGTAAAGGAAGTAGCTCCTCGCCTTTATGCACATTACCTTCTTTTTTTAAATGCTATTGATTTTGATACTCTGCTTGATGTGGGCTGTGGCTCTGGAGATTTTTTAGTACAGATGCAAAAATCATTAGATATCCTAGAAGTAAAAGGTATTGACCTAAGCCTTTCAATGGTGGCTAAAACACGCACCCTTGGATTAGATGCTGAGTGCATGAACCTTTGTGACGTAGAGAGTAAATATGACGTTATAACGGCTGTTTTTGATATGCTTAACTATCTTGAACCCAAAGACTTAGAAAACTTTTTGTTGTGTGTAAAAAATCACTTAAATGTTGCTGGGGTATTTCTTTGTGATGTCAATACGCTATTTGGTTTTGAAAATGTTGCGGTAGGGTCATATATTGTAGATGACGGAACACGCTTTTTAACAGTCGATAGTGACTTTGAGCAGAGTGAGTATATTTCTGAGTTTACCTTGTTTGAAAAAGAAGGTGAGTACTATGCTAAGTCACAAGAGACTATCAAACAGTACTATCATAGTATCGATACTATTGTCAAATATAGTGGGCTAGAATTAGTAACTAACGATGATGTAAATTTATATGAATTAGGGGAAATAGATAAACGTTTTGTAGTATTACAAAAGGTGCAATAGGGGTATGAACTTTCCTGTCTCCATCAGGGTGATGGGAACAGGTAGATAGTCTAAGACTATCTTACATTCTCAAATGGGTTTTCAACAACATTTTTTCTGTCTACGATGTATGGGATAAGTGCTGTTTGTCTAGCTCTTTTGATAGCTACAGTTACAAGCTCTTGGTGACGTTTACAATTACCTGTAAGTCTTCTAGGCATGATTTTAAATCTTTCACTTAGTGAAAATTTAAGACCACCTAAATCTTTATAGTCAATAAACTCAACTTTTTGCTCGCAATATTTACAAAATCTTTTTTTAAACTTTCTTCTTTCTGCCATGATATTCTCCTAAAATGGTATTTCATCTTCATTGATGTCAATCTCTGGAAGGTTTGACGTTGGTTCAGGTTTGGCTGCTGGAGCTGACGGTGCAGGTTGGCTATAGTTATTTTGTTGTGCAGGAGCTTCATAGTTCGAAGCACCTTGTTGACTATAACCATTGCCACCCATAGGGGCTGCTTCATCTTTGCTTCCTAGCATTTGGAGGTTTTCCACAGTCACTGAGTGCTTGCTTCTTTTACTTCCATCTTGCGCTGTCCATTGGTCTAACTTCAATCTTCCATCTACTAAAACTTTGCTACCTTTACGTAAGTATTGATTGGCTATTTCAGCTGTTCTTCCAAAAAAAGTAAGGTCTACAAAGAGTACTTCTTCTTTTTGTTCACCTGAGGCAGATTTAAATTTACGAGAAGTGGCAATAGCAGTGTTTCCAATGGCTGCGCCGCTTTGTGTGTATCTAATCTCAATATCTCTGGTGAGGTTTCCGGCTAAAATAATCTTGTTATACATAAGGTGCTCCTAAATTTGTGTTGATTATGCTTCTGGTGTTTCAGTTGCAGGTACTTCAGTTACAGGTACTTCAGCTTCTGCTGTTTCAATAGCAGGTGTTTTAGCCACTGGTGCTACTTTTGGTGCCTCTGCTTTTTTGTTGGCTGCTGCAACAAGTTTATTGAATTGTGTAAGTTCTTTATCTTTAGTGTATTTCACAGTTAAAAACTTAATAACCTCTTCATTAATCTTAAGATTTCT
>CAYXTZ010000121.1:0-4321 GCA_964468535.1 uncultured Sulfurovum sp. | reverse complement strand
TTAGAGCTGGACTTACACGTTCTATGGCATCTTACATTTCTAAAAATGCCAATGCAAAAGAAAAAGGCACAAAAATTACAGGAGATGACTGTAAAGAAGGTCTCTTAGCCATCGTTTCTGTACGTGTGCCTGAACCACAGTTTGAGGGGCAAACAAAAGGAAAACTAGGTTCTTCTTACGTTAGACCTTTGGTACAAAAGTTCTTCTCAGAAAGCTTTAACAAATACCTAGAAGAAAACCCCATAGAAGCAAAAGCAATCATGGCACAAGTACTTCTTGCTGCTCGTGGTAGAGATGCGGCTAAGCGTGCAAAAGACTTGGTTAAGCGTAAAGACTCTATGAGTATTGGAACGCTTCCTGGTAAATTGGCTGATTGTCAAAGTAAAGACCCTGCGCTATCAGAGATTTATCTAGTTGAAGGGGACTCTGCGGGCGGTTCTGCTAAACAAGGGCGTGACAGAGTATTTCAAGCTATCTTGCCACTTAAAGGTAAGATTTTAAATGTTGAAAAAGCACGTTTAGAAAAGATTTTAAAATCAGATGAAATTAAAAATATGATTACTGCTCTTGGTTGTGGCATAGGGGAAGAATTTAACGAAGATAAACTACGCTACCACAAAGTCATCATCATGACCGATGCAGATGTCGATGGTTCTCACATTCAGACGTTGCTTCTAACTTTCTTTTTTAGATTCTTGAAACCTATCATCGAAAAAGGCTATCTGTATCTTGCACAGCCACCACTGTATCGTTACAAAAAAGGTAAGAATGAAATTTATCTAAAGGATGAAAAGTCACTCAATGATTATCTCATTGAAAGTGGTATTTCTGCCATTGAGAGTGAGACTATGGGCCAAGCAGACTTAATAGAACTTTTCAAACTTGTTGCTTACTACCGTATGACACTCAAAGAAATAGAAAAACGTTTTGCCCTACCAGAAGTACTTCGCTACATGATAGAAAACCCTGATGTTGTAGGTACAGACAACAAAAAACTAGCAAAAACTATTGAAGATTATATTACAGCGCTTGGATACAATATCTTAAACAAAACAGTCACGGAAGACACCATACACCTCTTTGTACAAACCAAAGATGGACTTGAAGAACTCATAGTAGATGACGTACTCTTTACTAACCCTCACTACAATGAAGCCATACATATCAACCAAAAAATCCAAGAACACATTACCGATGAGTTTAAAGACAAAGACCTACTTGAACTCTTTGAGCTTGTAGAATCATCTGCAAAGAAAGGTGCCTACATACAACGCTATAAAGGTCTAGGAGAGATGAACCCAGAACAACTTTGGGAAACCACGATGACTCCAGAGAACAGAAGACTTTTACAAGTCAAAATCGGTGATGATGAAACAGCATCAGATACCTTTGTACTCTTTATGGGTGACGAGGTTGAACCAAGAAGAAACTACATCGAAAGCCATGCAAAAGATGTGAAACACTTGGATGTCTAATGCTACTGTCACAGAAAGAAGAACGAAGTAGAAGATTTACGCTTGCTCTTAGGGCAGGTATCCCAGTTCTTGTACTTATTTCTCTTGTTTTTGTAACAACCATCTACAAAGGTGATACGTTAGTATTTAGTATTAAAGATGGTATTTTACTTACTGCTATTACCTTTATTGCCATCTACTTTATCTACTTTTTCATGAACCTCTCCGTACAAGAGACCATGATAGATCAAGCGACACAAGGGTTCACTAAAAAAGCGTTTATTCAACAACTAGAACACTATAAGCCTAACACTTTGGCCTGTCTAACGATTGAAAACCTTCAATCACTCAATGAAAACTACAGCACAGAACAAGTGGATAATATACTCTATACGCTTACACAAAAGCTCAATCTTACTTTCAAGCAACATGGCTTAGAAAATATACTTATCGGGCGACATAGAGGCACAGAATTTTTTCTTGCTATGAATCATAACAACCATGACATTCATGCTATTTTGGAAAATATGACAAAAGACAACTCCCATATAAATAATCTAGAAGTAGACTACAAGTTTGCTGTGATTAAAAATACTTATGAAAAGTTTGACAAAGCTATTGCTCAGCTAAGAGACCTTATTGTCAGCCAATCTGTGGTAAATACAAAAAAGCTTAGAGTGAATGAAACAAAAGATGCTAAAGAACTTTCACATATAGAGAAAAATGTTATTGAAGCAATACAAGCAAAAAAGATACTACTCTCTTTTAGACCCCTACTCAATACATACACCGAGCAGATAGATACCTATGAAGTTGCTATAAAATTAAAATCTGATACCCAACAAGACATTTTACCTCGCATTTTTCTACCCATAATTAATCGTTTAGGACTAGGAAGAGACTATGATTTTACGCTTTTAAAACATGTTGTTGATTTACTTTCTCTTGTAGATAAAAATATCTCCTTTACCTTCAACCTCTCACCCTTTTCCTTGAGAGATAAAATATTTCAAAAAAAAGTGTTTAATTACTTACATAAAAATAATGTAGATTCATCGAGACTTATCATACAACTTTATGAACGAAAAACACACCATGATTTAAGTGGTTACTTAAGAACACTAAAACTTTTTAGATCACATGGTATACGAATTTGTATCGATAACTTTGGTTCGTCCAATGCCTCCATGGAGTACATCAAACATTTTAAGTTCGATATGGTGCAATTTGATAGAGATTATGTTACAAATCTTGATGATAAAACTACCTATGCTATGCTACACTCACTTATAAGAATGTCTAAAGATTTGGGGGTGAAAACCATAGCTAAATGGGTAGATAACGATACACAAAAGAAAAAATTACGTGTCTTAGGCATTCATTACATACAAGGTTTTGGCGTTAGTACCCCTATCAATGAAACAGAACTTATAGAAAGATACAACTAAAAGGAAAAGTATGAAATATGGTGAAAAAGAGATACAAGAGTTTGATATAGATAATAAAGAAAACTTCTGGCCAAATGAACATAAAAAAAACTATACCATCAACATAGAACTCCCCGAATTTATGTGTCTTTGCCCACGTTCAGGCTATCCAGATTTTGCTACATTAACTCTAAGTTACGAGCCAGATACACTTGTAATTGAACTCAAGGCACTCAAGCTATACATAAATTCATTTATGTATAGGCATGTTTCACATGAAAACTCTGCCAATGAAATCTATGATACACTACATACTAATCTAAAGCCAAAATCTATGCAACTTATAGCTAACTTTAATCCACGTGGAAATGTGCATACTGTCATAGAAATAGATAGTACAAAAAATTAAAAGTATGTCAATATGACATACTTTTAACTATTCCTTTTAAAATACACTATCATCTACCCACACAAGACAAAGGATAGCAATGATAGAGTACAGTGAAGTCATGCAAAGAATCAAAACAATCCTCTCTTCAAAGATTAAAAAAGAAAAAGTATTAGATAAAGATATTGCAATCGCTTTAGAACTTGACCCACAGTATTATGCCGTGATGAAAAGACGTAAAAAAATCCCTTATGAATCCATCGCTTATTTTTCTAAAACTCATAAAATAAATATGAACTGGATACTTTTTGCACAAAAACCACAATATTTGACCTAAGAAGAATTTGTTGCTATAATAAATAGTGTTAAAAATTTTATAAAGGAATAAAAATGGGAAAAAGAGAAGAAAAAATTCAGCAATATACTGCTGAAGCAAAAAAATTAGGACTAAGTCTTTCATCTGATTTAATAGAAAAAGTAACTGTGGGTCTTGGCCCCTCTATATACAAAAAAGATTCTGAAACTGTCTCATGCACGCAGAGTTCTGAACTAGATACTGTAAAGAAAAACTTTTTGCAAAAAAAACTAGGACTTGCTGTGAGTGATTCAGATATGGATGCTGCCATTAAAAAAGTATGTGAAGCAATGGGAACATCTAATAGAAATAAATATAGAGCTTTATTTTATGCTCTACTCACACAAGAGTTTAAAAAAGAGTCTGTTTACGCATAGCTAAAAGAAGGTTTATATCTTTATAAATAAGATATATCTCTTCTGCTCCTCATTTTTGCCAAAACCCACTATTTCCATATCACTATACTTCTCATTCACATCTATTTTAAGCTCATACATCATCGTAGCTGTATCAAGTATCAAAAGAGGCGGGATAAGTGTTCCTATGGTCACTCTTCTCTCACTAACATCTATTTTAAAGTTAAGTTTCTTTTTCTCATTATTCAAAATAGCTAAATTTAAAGAAGCTTCTCCTGCATAAATAAGTTTTGAACTATCATTCTCATCAATTTTAAGAAGTCCTGCAACTACAGTGTATT
>CAYXTZ010000120.1:0-4383 GCA_964468535.1 uncultured Sulfurovum sp. | reverse complement strand
CTATAAAATTAACTTTTTTAAATACAATGCACACGCTATAATAAGCTTAATATTTCTCTAAGGAAACAACATGTCAAATAAAAGTATAGATACTTCTGGGCTAACACTTGCTAAAGGAAAGCAGCTAAAAGGTGATGATTACTTTGAGATAAAAGTACTTGAAGACATTAGTGTAGCAGTAGTTTGTGATGGTGTTGGTTCTGCGGAACATGGAGCAGAGGCTGCAAAACGTACGTGTAATTTTTTAGTAAATTCTTTAAAAAATAGACCCAAATCATGGGGTATGGAAAAGTCTATTAAGCACTTTATAGAAAATATTAACCATGTACTTTATAAAGAGTCTATGGCGGATTACGAACGTGAAGAGCTGGTCACTACATTGGCACTTGTGGTGATAGAGGGTGACCGACTCTATGGAGCAAATGTAGGTGATAGTCGCATCTACTTACTAAGAGACAATGCACTAACACAGCTCTCCGATGACCATGCTATGGATGAAGAGGGTATGGAAAATGTACTTACTTCAGCCATAGGTTTACAAGAGAGTGTAGAAGCTTACTATTTTGAAAATAATTTACAAAGAAAAGACCGAATACTCTTATGTTCTGATGGGCTTTATAATGAACTAGACGATACCCAACTCCAAGAGTCTATGCATATGAATGCCTCTTTTATGGTAAAAAAAGCTTCAAAAAAAGTGGCAGATAACTTACCCGATGATACTACAGCGGTGCTAATTGAGATAAAAAAGATTGACCCTAGATTAAAATATAAACAAAGTGACTTGGAGATTCAAGAAGAGTATACTAGGGGTGATATTATTGATGGATATATGTTAACAAAGTCTTTAATCGAAAATAATCGCACATGGGTTTGTGAAAAAAAAGGACAAAAATATGTGATAAAGTTTGCTCCTTATGAGGCACTTGAAGATACCTATGTACTTGACTTATTTGTAAAGGAAGCATGGGTAGCTAAGATACTTAAAGCAGGTTTTTTCCCAAAAGTAGCTGTACCTATAAACAGAACACATCGATACTATATTATGAGTTTTATAGAAGGTATTTCACTCAAAGACTATATAGTAAAAAAACCGATATCTGTTGATTTGGGTGTTGATTTAGGTGTCTTTTTGCTGAAAATGTCTCAGTATCTTATTAGACAAGATTTTGTTCATGGTGACATTAAACCTGAAAATATTATGGTCTATACTACATCACAGGGAAAAGTAACATTTAAGATGATAGATTTTGGAAATGTTACTGAAGCGTATTCAGATATTTCTAAAGTAGGAACAGCTAGTTATTTGGCTCCTGAGCGTTTTTCTCAAGCACCTATTTCTGAGCAAACAGAAATTTATGCTATTGGTATCACCTTGTATGAAAGTTTAAGTAAAAAGTTTCCTTTTGGAGAAATAGAACCTTTTCAAAATCCAAGTTTTGATAAAAATGTAAAACGTCTAAGTATGCAAAATGCTAAAGTCCCTTCTTGGCTAGAATCGGTTATTATGAGGTCAATTGATGTAGATACTGACAGACGGTACAGCAATTATTCTGAGATGCTTTTTGAAATTACAAACCCTCAAAAAGTACAGGCACATTTTGATAAAAGCAAGTCATATATAGAACGTAATGAAAAAATGGTGTATAAAATAGGATTCATTTCTATGTTGGTACTGAACCTGGTGCAACTTTTTTGGTTTTAGGGTGTATCATCTTTTCAAAAAGTGTGTATAGAAATAGAAATATTCTATAAGATTATATATATTAAGGATATAAAATCGAATTCTAATCATTTTGATGGTATTTTATTATAAATTTAAAACAATTTTTAGAAAATCAAAAAAATATATAAAGAATACTACATGAATGATGGTCAAGATTATATTAATGTTGCAAACAAAGTTAGGCTTGCACTTACGGAAGAACTATTTGGACAAGATAGAGCCATAGAGGCTATCGCAAACAGCATCAAAAGTAATATTTTAAGCAAGAAAAATGCACCTAAATCTACCTATTTGTTTTTAGGCTCACCTGCTACGGGTAAAACGTACTTGGCAGAACTGATGACAAAAAGTTTAGATAAATACAAAATAAGAAAATTTGATATGACCCAATACCATGAACAAAATGGTGGTGAATTGTACGGATACCCAAAAGGATGGTCTGGATATAGCACAGGACAACTCACAGGATTTGTGCATGATAATCCTAAGTCTATCATTGTACTAGACGCTTTTGAAAAAGCAGACAATGTTATACAAACAAATTTGCTTTCTATCTTTGAAGGCGGAGATATGAGAGATGCTTGTGGTTGGGACATGATGACCGACCAACCTTGTAATGATGACCCCGAGAAAATTTATGATGATAGTAATGCAAAGTTTGTGGTTGATTTTAGAGAAACTATTTTTATCATCACTTCAAATCTTGGTGAAGAGTTGTATTCTGACAATAAATTTATAAAACTCATTGATGATGACTATATTCAAGCAGAATCTATGATACTTGAAGCACTTAAACGAGAAGAAAAAGTAAATATTAAAACAGGGGGCTTGCAAAAAGCGATTATTCCTGAGCTTATTTCACGTTTTTCACAAGCAACTATAGTCTTGTTTAACAAACTCAATTATGTAGCGTATGAATCCATAGGTGAGAAAGCTTTTTTAGAGTATGAAAAAGTGTTCCATGAGAAATTTGATATATCATTTAAAGTAGATAAAAACTTCAAAAACTTCTTAAAAACACAGATACTCCTTTTTGCACCTGAACTAGATGCAAGGCGTATTAAAAATAAATTGGGTGAAACATTTTTTTCTAGACTTACAGAATATATAGTTGATTTAGGAGAAGAAGGTAAAAATTGTAAAGAGATAAAAGTGAGTCTTTCTAAGAGTTGTATTGATTTTATAAATGAAAATCTTAAGCCATTGATAGAAGAAGATAAACTTGTAAAAGAGCTTTTTAGAAAAAATATTAAATTAGCTATTGAAGATACTTTTTCTAGTAAAAATGGCGTGATTACCTACAAGGTGAAATCATGTAACTTTAAACAAGTTAAACGTATTAAAGATTTTTCTGAAGATGGTTTGGTCTTTGATATACCGAACGTTTCTTTTGATGACATTGCAGGTCATAGCAAAGCTAAAAGTAGACTTTTAGAGGTGATAAACTTCCTAAAAGACCCTAAGTTACTTAAAGACTTTGATGTGCAACCCCCTAAAGGCATGTTGCTCTATGGACCTCCAGGTACAGGCAAGACACTCCTTGCAAAAGCATTTTCAGCAGAGGCAGAACTGCCTTTTATCTCCATTACGGGGGTAGAGTTGTTGCAATTAGATAAAATCAAAAAAGTTTTTAAAAAAGCCAAAGAGTATGCTCCTTCTATCATTTTTATCGATGAGTTGGATACCATCGGTACACGTGGAAAAGACAATACACGTGAAGTCCAAATCAATAAATTTTTAGCAGAAATGGATGGTTTTTCAAATAAAGTGGATGAACATGTATTTATCATTGCTGCGACGAATTACAAAGAAAATATTGATCCTGCTATCACAAGAGCAGGAAGGATAGAAATACATATCCCTATAGATAACTTAGACAAGGAAGCCAGAGAATACTTCATAAATAAAATTATAAAAAATAAACCTGTAAGCGGAAAGTTCAATATGTCTCAGCTGCTTATACATACTTCTGGACTCACAGGTGCTCAGCTTGAACTCATAAGTAAAGAAGCCTCATTTTATTGTATTAGAAATGGTTTATCTGCTATTACACAAGAGATTTTAATGCAGCAAATTCAAACCATTAAATATGGTGAAGCACTTAGTGACATATCTTCTGAACACATTTTTGAAAAAGCATCTATACGTGAAGCTTCTCATGCAGTTATCTCAAAAATACTTATGCCTCATATACGTATCAAGCAAATTGCAGTAGCCCCACGGAACAATAAAAATGGGTTTATTGGTAATAATCATGTTGAGATGCAGAGCAATATGACAATTGAAGATATTAAAAATAGAATATGTGTTTCACTCTCAGGAAGAGTAGCTCAAATTAAAAAGTATGGCAATATTATTGGGGTAGACATGGAAGCATCTCCTGATTTGAAACATGCAATTAATGACGCCTATACAGCTATTACTCACTATGGTATGGATAGAGAAGTACAATACATTAATGTTAAAGAACATCATAAAGAACAAGTAACAAATAATACTCCTGCACAACTCAGTAATGATAAAATTGATGAGGCACTGGCACGCTGGATGGATGAGAGCGAAGCAAAGACTATTGCATTAGTAGATAAATATTGGGATAAAATTGAACATCTTTCAATGACGTTATTGGACAAGGAAATCATGTATGAGGATGACCT
>CAYXTZ010000119.1:0-4426 GCA_964468535.1 uncultured Sulfurovum sp. | reverse complement strand
AATTTCACATTTGCAAAACCCATTGTGAGTGTTACCTATTATTAGAGGTCCCCTTTAGCTTCGGGAAAGTACATCATATTCACTATTTGGTATAATGTCTTTCAGTAAAGTATTGCGTTTTTCAAAAGGGCATGTTTCAAAGTTCATAATTGCTCTAATTTTTTAAAGATTATAGCGTAGTTGGGGTAAAAGAAAAATGTGCTTACTGTTTTGTGATAAACGCACTTTTATTTAGTTTTTGTTTCACTCTTGGCAGTACTTTTCTAGCAGTAGATTCTTTTCTGTATGGTCCTATCAATACTTTATAAATATCTGTCTTTTTAACCTTATACGGCAATCCCAAATTGCTAATCTTACGTAAATATCTTGTGTTTGGTTTGAGTTTAAAAGAACCTAATTGTACGTAATAATATTTTTTATTACTAGAGGCTTGACTCGTTTTTTTATGTATAGGTGTGCTATTTGTTTTTATGATGTTATTTTGAATTGTTTTTGAATTTATGGATGATTTTACCGAAGAATTTACTAGCCATTTCATAATTTCATTTTGCAGTTTAGCCCCACGATATTTCGCCTTAGTACTGTTGACCAAAATCACCACAGTGTACATTTTCCCTGCTCTATTTTTAACGTATCCACCTATGTTTTTTACGCGTCGAAGTGTGCCTGTTTTCATCCATGCCCTCTTGCGTACTACTGTAGCCCTAAAACGTCTTTTTATAGTTCCATCTACCCCTGCTATGGAAAGCGTATTCATCCAACGTTCTCCATATCGGTCATAGGCATGGTCATATATAGTAGCTAGTAACTTTGCATCCATCTTTGCTACACGTGAAAGTCCAGAACCATTGTCTAGTCTAAGCACTCCTGTATCCAACGCTCCTTTAGAAGAGAGTATCTTTATGATGGCATCTCTTCCCTTTTCTAAGGTGGCAGGCGCTCCATATGTTTTTGCACCCAGCAGAAGTAGCAAGTGTCTTGCATAAAGGTTATTACTTTTTTTAGAAGTCTTAGAAATTATTTTTTCTAAGTTATCTGAGTAATAACTAAAAAGTTCTCTTGCACCTTTAGGTACTCTTTTTAGTTTAAGTGTGCCACTAACGCGTATACCTTTTTTCTTCATTTTAGCTTTTAGTGCATAGTAAAAAGATTTATAGGGCTTGGTAAGCACTTTGCATATATTGCGCTTAGAACAATGCTTGGAAATTTTACCTTTAAGTATCACTTTAGGTATCACTTCACTCTTATCTATTTTTACTCCAGGCCAAGAATAGCGACCTTTACAAGGTTTGTTTACCCGTTGTAAATTATTAATTATCTTGTAGCTAGCATCTTCATTTTTTTTGTAGACTTTGTTTTTTTTGGGTTCTACGCATACAGTACTTATGCGTTCATTAAACATCATCGCATCAGGCATGGCATTATAAGCAGAATACGTATGTTCATCAAAACCTGAATTGTCTTTGTTGCCTACTTTAAAATAGCTTCTATCTATGACAATATTTCCCTGCACCTTACGTATGCCCTCAGCTCGTATATAGGAAACAATTTTCCCAAGGTCTTTGTCGCTCAGTGTAGGGTCACCAAAACCTTTAATAATCAAATCGCCATTTAATACACCATTTTTTAAAACTCCCCTTGTATAAAATTTTGTTTGCCAACGGTAATTAAACCCTAATTTAAGTACCGCAGCATACGTAGTAAGTACCTTAATAACAGAGGCGGGTATACGTGTCTTACCTGCATTTAGTGAGACCACTACCTTACCAGCACTTCCAGCTTCTTTGATGTAGATACTAATGTCTTTTTTTAAGATACCCGACTTACGTATATGCTCATCAATAGCCGTAGGTAAGGCATACAAATGAAATGAGATGAGACAAAAAAGTATAATGACTCTCATGCTTATCTTTTTACCGCAGAAAGGAGTCTTTGCATGGCAATTTCTAGCACTTCCTTGCTTGTACCTACATTTAAACGCATAAACCCTTTACCTGCAAACCCAAAACTCATCCCATCATTAAGTCCTAGTTTTACTTTGTGGTAAAAAAAGTCCATGAGTGCTTCATGGCTAAGTCCCAAATCTTTACAATCAAGCCAAACTAAAAATGTCGCTTCTGTAGGTACAGCTCTGACAGGTATAGCGTGCTCACTCAAGAAGCTGTTGACAAAGGAAATATTTGATACTAAATGTTTCTTAAGGGCATCAAGCCATTCAGTCCCATCTTCGTAGGCAGATATCAAAGCTACTATACCAAAAGGATTGCCATTGGTGATACCTGATTTGTTTTGTTCACGCATATATTGATGTCTTAAATGCACATCGGGGATGATGGCATAAGAGGTATTGAGTCCTGCGATATTAAAAGTTTTTGAAGGTGCATTAAGTATGACACACTTGTGCATCATACTCTCAAAACTACCTATGCTATGATGCATCTTGTCATAGACTATATCTGCATGTATTTCATCAGAGATAATGAGTACATCATGTTGGAGACATATATCTATAAGTTTTTCTAGCTCTTTTTTACTCCAAGCACGTGAAGTTGGATTATGAGGGGAACAAAGTAAAAAGAGTTTTGCCTCTTTAGCTTTAATTTCAAAATCTTCAAAGTCTATGTGGTATGTACCATTTTTGTAGACCAAAGTATTGTCCAAGATTTTTCTCTTTTTATCTTTTACGGAAGAGACAAAAGGTGGATAAATAGGTGTTTGCACAATAATGCTATCATCTTCTTTGCTGTAAGCTGTGATAGCAAAATTCAATGAAGGAACTACTCCATAACAAGGCACTATCCAGTCTTTTTCTATCTGCCAATCAAAACGTTTTTTCATCCATGCCTGAATAGAATTATAATACTCAGATGGATACACTGTGTACCCATACAAAGGATGTGTAGCACGTTTTTTTAAAGCTTCTTGCACACAAGGGGGTGCTGCCAAGTCCATATCTGCTACCCACAAAGGAAGTAAATCATCTGTGCCAAACTTTTTTTTGGCATCATCATATTTTGTGGTGTAAGTACCTTGACGGTTTACTGCTTTAAACATGACTATTTTTCCACCTTATCTTTTTTCCCAAATACTCATTTGAGCTACTGTATGCTGATGTTTTCTGGCTGTCTCTTGTATTACAAAAGGTACATCTCTGGTCTCCAAAAGTCTAAAATTATCCCCTAGTATCTCTTCTAAACCTTGCAAGGTACTCACATTTTCACCATCACGTTTATACCCACCTATCCACTTGTCTTTAGGTGTTGACTCTTCTTGCCAAGTATAAGGAGAACTAAGTATCAATATGCCTGCATCATTTATCCTCTCTGCTAATGTATTTAAAAACTTTTTAGGGTCATACAACCTGTCTATAAGATTACCTGCAAAAATTAAATCAAAATCCTTATAAATAGATTTTAGATTACAGGCATCTGCTTGCCAAAATGATACTTTAGAACGTTCATTTTCCAAGTCATAGTGCAGTAAATTAACCTCATGAAAGTTTGTCAGTTCACCTTCTTCTGGCATGATATATCTAAGTATTCCATTTTGCTTTAATACTTCTGCTTCTTGTATGAAACGTGCAGAAAAATCTACTCCTATCACTTCATCAAAACCACGTGCTAATTCAAAAGAACTGCGTCCTATGGCACAACCTATATCTAAAGCTTTTTTTCTAGGTTTATTTTTCATAACTTCTAGAGCAATACTTGCACATTTAGCAGGATAGTTTTCAACACCTAATCTGTTGTCTCCCCAAGCAAAATGGCAATACTGTGAAATGATGCTATCTGTGGTGTAATAATCTGTCACTACTTTCTCCTCGTAATTACTTTCTATAACTCTAAATCCTGCATGCTGATAAAAGTGTCTTCTGAAACCATAACGACTTTTTTGTGTGGCTAAGTTACCGCAGCTTATCCATGAGCCACCATTGATGAGATTATGTTTCCCATCAAAAGTAGGTACTGTAAAGTCATCATAAATAGGATGCACTTTAAAGCCTTCAAAGGGATAGATAGGCGTGCGTGACCACTGCCATACATTGCCTATAATATCATAAAAATTACCCTGTTTATGATAATTAACTGGTACAGGGGACGCAAATCTATCTAGGTCTATATTTGCGACATTTACACCTTTACGAGTCCACTCTAAGTATGCTGCCACTTCGCTTACATCTCTTAATCGTACATATTCATCTTCTGTTGGCAAAGTGATATTGACACCCAATTGTACACTCTTCCATTTACAAAACGCTGCAGCTTCGAGATAATTAACCTCAACAGGCCAAGACAGAGGCAAAGGAATTTCACGACTTAGTGTACGTAGGAAATACTTTTCTTCTTTTTTTTGCCAGAAAAGAGGATATCTCGAAGATGTATACTCTCTCCACGCCTTACCTTCATTGCACCAATAACTATCAGTG
>CAYXTZ010000118.1:0-4477 GCA_964468535.1 uncultured Sulfurovum sp. | reverse complement strand
CCTTGGCAGGACACAGCGACTGGCGACTACCAAGCTACGATGAGTTACTTAGCATTGTGGACTATGACCGTTACGACCCTGCCATTATGCCAAGCTTTGAACATGTAAATACCTCAGACCGCTACTGGTCTTCTTCTGTGTCTGTGTCGTATACTGCGGACGCGTGGATCGTGTACTTTAAGAATGGCCACACGTACGACTACTATAAGACAAATGAGTACTATGTGCGTTGTGTTAGGGGCAGACAATAATTTGCTCTTTGATTTTATGGTTTTTAAATGAAATATGAGAATTTACCCATATACAAAAGTGCTATGGACTTTTGTGTGTATATGGAGACTATTGTAAAAGGTTTCGAAAAGTACCACAAGTACACTTTAGGTGTGGACTTAAGAAATGAAGTCTAAGGCACTGTTGTATTTGATACATCGTGCCAATATGCATGAAGAAAAGCATGCACAGTTGTTAGAACTAAGAGATAAGTGTGAGGATGTGAAAATGTTACTGCAACTTACTAAAGAGTTGAAAGCCTTTAAAAGTTTTAAACAATTTGAACATAGTTCCAAACTTATAGTAGATATATGTAAACAGTCTCAATCTTGGCTAAACTATTATGCCAGAGTTACAAAATGATGTGTTTTGTAAGTGTGCAAAAAAATATTGTGCGGTGGTCTCACCCCTTGTGGGTATATAGCTTTTGGCATAGGGTTGGTGACATTTTCATCAGCCCTAAACAAGTAGACCACTTAAATACCTCAGACAACTACTGGTCTTCTTCTGTGTATATGTCAAATACTAAGAACGCGTGGATCGTGAACTTTAAGAATGGCAACACGAACAACAACAATAAGACAAATGAGTACTATGTACGTTGTGTTAGGGGCAGATAATGTTTACATATGAAGAGATATATAAGGCTTATTTGAGATGCAGAAGGGGTAAACGCAATACCCATAATGCACTGAAGTTTGAACAAAATCTCTGTGAAAACCTTTGTGACTTAGAAACTTCTCTGAACAACAGAAGCTACACTCCCAAAAGGAGTGTATGCTTTTTGACGACTTCTCCCAAATTTATCTACGACAGTTATAGTTGTAGGGTAGGCAAAGGCATACATGAAGCTAAAAAAAGAGCGTTAAAGTTTTCAAGGGCTTCAAAGTATTATTTGCAACTTGATATAAAAAATTTCTTTTATACTATAGACAAGAAATTTTTGTTTAGGATGTTGAACGGTAGCATAGTAGAAAACTACCATAAAGTGAAGAAGTCGAAGATAAGCATGCATGAGATGCTGTGGTTGGTACATAAAATTATTTTTCATGATGTGACTGTCAATGCCTATATGAAGGGGCATAAAAGTGCTTTTGAAAGTTTACCTTCTCATAAAAGCTTGTTTAAAGTAGCCAAAACAAAAGGTCTGCCCATAGGAAACCTAACAAGCCAGTTCTTTGCCAACGTTTACATGAACGATTTTGACAATTACTGCAAACGTACTTTAAAATGTAAAAGGTACTTACGCTATGTGGATGATTTTGTGATATTTGAGGAGTCTAGGGAGAAGTTACTGGGCATACAAAGAGAAATAGAAAGCTATTTGTCTGTAAATCTGAGCTTAGTTCTAAGGGAATATAAAATACTCAAATCTGTACATGAAGGACTAGATTTTTTAGGCTATATTATACGACCAGACTATGTATTGGTGAGAAATAGGGTGGTGAAAAATTTCAAGTACAAAAAAGCAAAGTATTTGAGTGATTATGAAAAACAAAAAGGAACAATGGGTCTTGAAGAGATAAAACAGTTTTTATCTGTCCAAGCTTCATTTGTGGGGCATAGTAGCCACGAAAACAGCTATAATCTAATACAAAAAGTAGGAGTAATACATGAGAGTAATCCTTTTGATTATGATAGGACTTAGTTATATCGGTGCATCTGAAGTTTTTGAAGAGAGTCGCACAGGCTTGGTCTGGCAAGACAACAATGATGCCAAAAACAATAAAATGAAATGGCAAGATGCCGTAGAATATTGCCAAAGCTTAGAGCTAAACGGACGTAGCGACTGGTATCTTCCCACTATCAAAGAGTTGCAGTCTATCGTAGATATATCCAGATATAATCCTGCCATTAAAAAAGGGTTTAAAAATGTAAATACCTCAGACTACTACTGGTCTTCTTCTGTGTATGTGTCTTATACTAAGTACGCGTGGATCGTGTACTTTGAGGATGGCTACGCGTACAACTTCCATAAGACGAATGAGTACTATGTACGTTGTGTTAGGGGCAGACAATAACCCACGCGATAGCGTGGGTTGATTTTTGATTTTAATTAACTAAAACTTGATTTACATATCAAAAAAAGATATACTGTTATTGATATACATATCAAGTTAAAGGGTATAGATGCTATCTGAAGCTAGAGCGTTGCAGCAGTTGTTGTTACAAAAAAGACTATCGAAATATAAACGATACTTTTTTGACAACATTGATTTTGACAGACTTACGGGCATTGTAGGGGCTAGGGGTGTGGGTAAAACTACTTTTCTTTTGCAGTATATAAAAGAGTCAAATATCGCAAAACATAAAAAGCTATATGTTAGTGCAGACTCTATAAAGATAGACTCTTTGTTTGAACTAGCTCTTGCCTTTTCTAAAGAGGGTGGTGAGTTGCTTGTCATAGATGAGATACACAAATATGTAGGCTTTGAGAGTGAACTAAAAAAGATTTATGACTTTTTAGATTTGCAAGTTATATTTTCTGGTAGTAGTGCCCTAAAGATAGACAATGCAAAAGCAGATTTGAGCAGAAGAGCAATAGTTTACGAAGTAGAGGGTTTAAGTTTTAGAGAGTTTATAGAGCTTAAAGAGGATATAAAACTACCTACCTTTACTTTAGAAGAGATTTTGCAAAATCATATTGAGATAGCGAGTGATTTGCTAGATAAGTTCAACAAAACAACACTTTTTAAAGAGTATTTACACTATGGGTATTACCCTTTTTCTTTTGATAAAAGAAGCAACTATACCCTAAAACTCAATGAGACTATTAACACAGTTTTGGAGGTAGATATCCCCTCTATATTTTCAATAGAGTATCAAAATATACGAAACTTAAAAAAGCTTATAAGACTTGTTTGTGAGTCGCAACCCTACACCCCTAACATCAAAGAGTTACTTGTAAAAATGGATATGGGTGAAGACTATAGAAGCTTGTATAGGTACTTGGAGTACCTAAACCGTGCCAAGATACTAAAAGTGATGCGAGCCAAAACAAAAGGCGATAACATATTTACCAAGCCAGAGAAGATATATCTAAACAATACAAATCTACACTATAGCTATTGTGATAGTGCCCAGATAGGCACCATAAGAGAAGTATTTTTTATGAGTATGCTGTTTGAGCATATTGTAGTTATGCCTAAAAAGGGTGATTTTTTGGTGGACGGTAGGTACCTGTTTGAGATAGGTGGCAAGAATAAAAGCTTCAAGCAGATAAAAGATAAACCTGACTCTTATGTAGTAGCAGATGACATAGAGATAGGCAATGGGGCTAAGATACCACTTTGGTTGTTTGGATTTTTGTATTGAGGAGAAAAATATGTTTAGAGTAATACTACTAGGGTTTATGCTATTTACCACGCTGCAAGTGACACTACCCATACAAAGCTACGCCATCAGCCTAGATGATGATGAAGAAGACGCAGAAGATGTGGCAGACTTGTTAGATGAAGCAAAGAGGGCAGGGAAGAGTGAGTCTTTTAGCAAGGCAGATGAGCTACTCAAAAAAGCAAAGATGTATGGTGTAAACACAGACGACACAAAAGAAGCCAGTAGCTATGTAGCTAAGAAAAAACAAGCCAAGGCAGACAGAGTAGAACGTGAACGAAAAGAGCAAGAGAGACTGGCAAGACTTAAACGTGAGAAAGAAGAGAGAGCTAGGCAGGCTAGGTTGGTGGCACAGAGTGCTAGTCGAAGTAGTAGGTATATTACCAGTCTTGGCATTGACCAGCCACGCTACAGTTGGAGTAGTAATACCGTCTGATACAAAGGCTATGTAAGCATTAGCGATGGTTCACATATTTGGGCAAAAGTAGAACGCATGAGTGGATGCTATACCCTTTTAGTAGGAAGCAATGATTCAAGCATTTATGGCAACTGCTCTAACTGTTCAAATAGTATCAACGGTTACTGGTCCTGCCGTGCCAATGGTACAGGAAGTTTTAACGTCAGTGGCAACCAAGCCGAAGCTGCCAATGCCATAGTTCAGAGGAGTAGATGAGTAAATTATTGCTCTTTGATTTAGATGATTTGAAAGTGCTTTTGTAGGGTTGTTGTACCCTTACAACACCAAAACTATGAATTCAAAACAAAAGGTGTTGTCATGGGACAACACCCTACAAAAATTTCTCTTTCTCTTCCACCAATACCTCATCTTCATACACCTTCACACCCTCTAAATACCCAGCTATCTCAGGCACCT
>CAYXTZ010000117.1:0-4635 GCA_964468535.1 uncultured Sulfurovum sp. | reverse complement strand
GAAAGGTAACGCCACATAGCACTGGCTATGTCTAGTTTAAAACTCCCAATACTAACTCGTTTTAATTCTAGGACTTTTAATGGCGTTCCAAATTTAGGGTCGCTCATCGCTCCAAAAAGACGGCGAATATGTCTATTTTTTCCTTCGTCAATGACTATTTTAAGTTTTGTTTTTGCACCACCCATACCTATCTTTTCTACAGTAAGGGCTTTGAGTAGACCGTGTTTGCTCATTATTCCTTTTTTGGCTTGGGCGATGTGTGCATCTGTTACGTGACCTCTAACCCAAATTTCGTATATTTTAACGCAATTTCCAGGCTTGGTTAACATATTTCCAATTTTCCCGTTACTTGTAAATAGCAAAAGCCCTTTAGATTCTAAATCAAGTCTTCCTATGGGCATCCATCCTTTTTCATATGCCCAGTCTGGCAAAAGGTCATACACCGTTTTTCGCCCAAGGTCGTCAGAACGTGTGACCAAATAACCCTTAGGTTTATTGAGTGCTAAAAGTACTTTTGAATCATTTTCTGCGTTATTCATCGTCCTCAAACTCATCTAAATCAAACTCTAGTACCACAGGTTCTTCTTCTACTTCTTTCATATCAGAAATATTTTCAGGGGAGATATTTACAGCCATTGCTACAAATGAAGCCAAATCACCATCGTCTATGATTTCTTGGCATGTTTTAGATGTATTGTAGACGGTGAGGATTCCGTCTTTTATGAGTACGTCATTTGTACCAATACCTAGTTCTGCTGCTATATCATGCATATCAGGGCGATTGAGATGTATGCCATGCACTTTCATGGAGAAGCCTTTTCTTAATGGGAGTCCAAACATTTCACTTCCTATTTATCATATATTTATATGAGCAGATTATAGCCAAATAGTTCCATAAAATATCTATATTACTATCAAATAAAAGTTAATTCACAAATCACCTGTGCATGGTCACTTGTAAGTAAAGAACCATCTTTATTGTCTTGAAGATGCTTATCTAAAACAGTGTAGTTACTTACTTTTGCGATATTGTCTTTATTGTTTTTATCAAAATGATTTGAGATAAATATGTAGTCCAATACATTTCCTTTTCCTAAAAAATAACTAGTAGCTTTTCTTTTGATTTCTTTTGCTTCGGGGTGAGGGTTATGTACAATTTCTTTGTATTGATAACTTGCATCATGTAAGATAAATCTTGCTTGCTTGTTACCATCATAGTATTTTCTGTTTGATAGTGCATCAATGGTTAGGGAAAATTCCTTATCATTTAAATCACAAAGTAGGACAGTGGGTTTATGTTTGGATTTTTCTATATCTAAAAAAAGTGAAGATGCCTCATATAGCCTTTGTTTCAAGGCTGTGGTATATTTGCTTTCTAAGGTTTTAGATATTAGGTCTTTTTTGTGTTGTAAGTTATGGTGTGCATCAAATACATATTCAAATTCGTTCAGTCTATTTGACTTTAAATGGCATACATAGACTACGATTTCTTGTGTATTAGGAAGTGCAATAGTTGCCTTTATAGGTAGCCTTGAAAAAGTAAAAAGGTCCGTATGTGCATCTACAGTTTGGATGTTCGATATGGGATATTTTGATGCAAGAGCAACGGTGGTAGTGACATACTTGTTTGGGTTGTTAGTACTTAGTTTTGCTGCATCAACAGTAACAAAATACTCAAAACCTAAATCTAAAACAAGAGACTTTAAAGCATCTGCAGAAAATACTTCTTGAAAACCGATGATATCACAATTCATTTTGAGTATTTGACTTTTTATCCATCTGGTCTTTTCGAGCCACTCTCTTTGATTGAATTTGTCTTTTTTTGTATACCAAGAATAGGGAGGCTCAACAAATTGAAAAAGATTAAATGTAGCTAGTTTTATTTTCATCAGAGCTTTTTTTGAGTAGCTTCTGCCGCCAATTTGGCATAACTGGAAAGTTTTTCAAGGTATTTCACTATATGCATATTACTTACAAACATATGTACTCCTTTACATCCAAGTATTTTACTTCAATCATACATATTTATTTCTTTAGATACGCTATTTCTTAGGTTTTTTGCCATTTTTTATCCTAGTATTTTATGAAGTAATTTTACGCACTTCTAACTTCACAATGCTTTCACAATTGAATGTTATGATAAAACATCTTAATGATTGGAAGGATAAGAAAAAATGACTAAATTGGCTGTTGCAATATTGCTGGGAATGACACTTTTCTCTGCAACTGCTTCGGCAGATGTAAAAAAAGGGCAAAATTTTTACCTTAAAAAGCTTAAAGCTCCTTGTGGATTCTCGGGAGCAAATTTTGCCTATAAACATACGCAAGATGAGTGGGAAGAGATTAACCAAGCTGGCAAGATGGAAGATGAAATAAAAAAGATTTGTCCAAAAGTAAAAAAAGTAAAAGCTAAGTATATTCCAGATGTATATAATTTTGTATATGAATACGCAAAAGACTCTGGGAATGTGCCTAGTTGGTAAATTTTAATTTAGGATTAAGTAAAATACCTATATTATTTTTTATCAACATTCATCAGAGGAATTGATATTTGATGATAATAAATATCAATAAAATAAATTGATTTTTTCAGATAGAAGGAATAACTTTTATCTGTAAAATCTACAATGATTTAAAAGGAATTAAAATGAAAAAATTAGCAATTACAATGTTATTCGGAGCCTGTACCATGCTTATGGCTGATGGGGCTGCTGCTTACGCATCTTGCGTCGGTTGTCATGGTGCAAATGGAGAAAAAGCTGCTTTAGGTAAATCGGCTATCATTACTGGTCAAGATGCTGCTAAGACTATTGAACAAATGAATGGTTACAAAGCAGGAACTCTTAACTTGCATGGTATGGGTGCTCTTATGAAAGGTCAAGCTGCGAAGATGGATGAAGCTAGCATCAAAGCTGTTGCAGAATATATTGCGGCAATGAAATAATAAGCATTTCTATAATAGGTATAGAGTTTCGGCTCTGTACCTATTTTTTTGCAAAATTTTTTATTATAAGTTTTTTTGATTAAAACTTATAATTTAATAAACTTAATATTATACTTAAAGGATAATACATGAAAAAATTAACTACCTTAGCTTTAACAGCTATCTTCGGTCTTGCTATGATGGGTACTGCAGTAAATGCAGGAAGTATCAACAAAGGTCAAAAGATTTATACTAAAAAAATAAAAGGGCAATGTAAAGACAAAACAGGTGCAGATTTTGCGGCTGCTTATAAACAAGCAGAGTGGCAAGCAGCACTTAAAGATGGAAAATTTGAAGCAAAAGTGAAAGAATTTTGTCCAACATTAGAAACATACAAAGAAAAATGGACTGAACATCTTTTTGAATTTGCCAATGAGTATGCATCTGACACGGGTAACGAACCAGCTTGTTAAGTTAAGTTTGGTTATTTACTGATGGATTTCCCATCAGTATCTTACATGCTGCTCCCACATTTTCCCGCTTCACATTTCATCGAACTTTTCTCTTCTTTTTTTGGTACAACTTTTTGCATTGCAGAACCACATTTGCCTGCTTCACACTTCATGGCTTCTTCACTTTTTTTCGTTACATTCTCTGATGCACATTTGGTGCTAAGTCTACCTGTTTTTTCAACACGTACACAAGCATATAAATCTTTAGTACTATTGGATGCCAGTACGCACTCACGCCTACTGTCATTTTCTTCTAGCTGATTAAGTATATTCATTTTCTTTTTTACAAGTACAGCTGAGCCATCTACCATAGAGGCACCACATTTACCAGGTCCACATTTCATGCCACCTTCTGTGATGGATTCTTCTTTTTCTTTATTATTGCATGCTGAGAGTATGAGCGTAAGTGTTAGTAGCGAAGCAAAAAGTATTTTCGATTTCATTATTTTTTTCCTTTAAGTTGGTATTTTTCATAGATTTCATAAAAGATAGGTATGAGCAATAAGCTAAGTACTGCTGAGCTTACCACACCACCTATCATAGGAGCAGCGATACGCTGCATGACCTCAGAACCTACACCATGGGTGTACATGATAGGCAAAAGTCCAGCGATGATGGCAAATACGGTCATGAGTTTAGGTCTTACTCTTTGTACCGCCCCTTCATAGATAGCAGCGTTGAGTGCATCAAGGTCAAATCTCTCGCCAAGTGTTCTTTTTGCTTCTTCTATGGACTCTTTGAGGTAGACAATCATCACGATGGCTGTCTGTGAAGCAATGCCTAACAAAGCTAAAAAGCCTACTATGATAGCAATACTCATATTGAACTGTAACATATCGATGTAAAATAGACCACCGAGTAGGGCGAAGGGCAGGGTAAAAAATACAATGAGTGTAGGCACTAACTCACCCAAAGCAAAATAGATAAGTACCAGTATGACTAAAAGAACCGTTGGGATAATCCAAACTATTTTCTCCATGGCTGACTCTAAGTACTCAGACTGTCCTGCCCATTCTATGTAGTAACCATCAGGTAGCTTGATGTTTTCTAAGGCTTTAACCGCTTCTTCTTTGTATTCCACTACAGACATGCCTAGCTGTGGAGTGATGTAGATGAAGGTCACGGGTGTTGCCATCTCAGATTTGATGACAGAGGCACTTTCTCTGTACTCTATGCTTGCAAAGGTAGATAAAGGTGCAA
>CAYXTZ010000116.1:0-4677 GCA_964468535.1 uncultured Sulfurovum sp. | reverse complement strand
GTTTTCATGTAGAACTTCAAGCAAACCATACCTCTGAAGTACTTGCAGGTAATGCTCTTTTAGATGCTATGGATAACGGTGCAGAAATGATGGTTACTCCATGTCCACTTTGTCACCTCAAAATGGACACCTACCAAGACAGCATCAGCAAGGTTATGGGACGTGATGTAGAACTTCCAGTTTTACACATGCCTCAAATGGTAGCCCTTGCTCTAGGATGTACAGAAAAAGAGATTGGTCTTAAGTTCCACGTTCAAAAAGCAAAGCATCTTTACACGCAAGCTTCTTAAAGCTATTCTTCATCAAAAGCCATTTTTAAAATGGCTTTACGAGCCTTTTTGTCACCACATACTCTCTCGTTTGCTGCCGTTGCGTCGTTTAGAGCATTTGAGGACTCTGCATATTTGAGTATGAAATAAAGGCTGTCTAAAAAAGTCTCTTCTTCTGTGCAATCCATTTGATCACTATTGCCCTCAAAGTGTTCATCGTGCCAAAGTGTACCCATGCTTGCCAATGCACATTCATCTATATTTGACTGTTTTGAAAGTTCTGTTATTGCATAGGTAGCTTCTTGGTATTTGTCTATAGAAATAGAGGCAAGACGTGCTACCTCTCCTCCAGCTGTAAGCATCGTTAGCTGGACAGCATCTATGTATGGCATACCTTCTTTAACTCTTAAGAGAACATTCGCATAAAATTCTTTTGTTTCTAATGGTTCAATTTGTTTTTCACTCATCACTATACCTTAGGTTTATTCTTAGATATAATTTACCTATTGTATACTTAGATACGCGTTACTAAAGGGTGATAATGGTAGATTTTCTAACATTTAAAACATTCATCACCCCTACACTACTTGTCACTATGTACTATTTTGCTGCCATAGTGATACCTCTAGTAAGTTATACTCTAGTAAAATGGATACAATCTTCTTATTTTAATGATATAAATAATGAAATAAATAAAAATATCTCTCTTCAACAATATTTACTTATTGTAGGTAAATATAAGCAAAAATAAAATGAGACTAGTTTTATCCTAGGCAAATTCGATAGAGATGCAAATCCGCCCTTCTTAATTACAAATTTGTTATACTCATGATTATTAACCATTGGGGGAAAGTAGTTTGCAGTTCAATACATACATTAAACAATGTCGTGATGATAACGGTTTTACTCAAGAAAAACTTGTTGAGGAACTCTATATCTATGATATCGATACTTTTCAAGGATTAGATACAAATGCTTTGAGTAAATGGGAACGAGGTGTTATAAAACCTAGGCTTAGTAAACAAGTCAAAATACTCAAATATTTTCAAAATTTAACAGCCCTCGCTTTGCCTTGTTTTAAAAATCATTCTGTCCATGAAACTCAGGAAATAATTTGTAATAGTGGTATGCAAAACCTTGTAGGGAAAAATAAAAAAATTATACTTGATTTTCCCTCCAATGTGATGGGTATGGAAGATTTACAAATACAACAGCTACGTAACTCAGACATGATAGATAATGTACTAGAGATAACCCTTGCTATAGATAAAGATTTTAATCATGACTTAACACATCTTGAAACAGAAGACTTTAAGAAATGGGCATTGCATCCAAGTAATACTTTTTATATTTGTAAATATAAAGAACAGTTTTTTGGTCTTTTATTTACTCTTCGTTTAAAAAAAGAGATATTTGAAAAAATCATGAATTTTGAAATGAGAAAAAAAGATATCACATCAGAGCATTTTGCATCACTTAATGAAGAAGGTACAAGTTATGTAGTGTCATTTTTTGCCATGAACGATAAAGTAGCTTCTATGTTATTGATACGTTATTATGCCTATCTCATAGCCCATCAAAATGTTATAACAGACATTGGAGTTGCTACCATGGTTGATGAGGCAAAAAAATTGATTAAAAGGATGAATTTACATCTTTATATGCGTTGTGAAGTTGATAATAATCTTACTATCCAAACCTATAGAGAAAGTTTGGCTAATTTTTTGGCTACAGAAAATGTCATAAAGATGATTCTCTTGGAACAGGATTGCCCTGAAGGATAGATATTTCTATCTTGTCTATAGCTTTATCTATAGGTTTTATGTAAGACAAATACTGCTTTTGGCTAATTACTTCTTCTGTATAAAGTACATAATACATCTCCAATATAGAATATAAAAGACCCAAATCACGCATGGGCTTTATGTGGATTTTAATCTGATAGAAGATAGAATTTCTAATTCATTATGATTGATTTTCATAAGATGCAAGTATTTTCCTACATCACCAACAGTTTTCAAACCTAGTCTAAGCACTCTTTTTAATTCAACTTTATTCATAGTTTTACCTTTAGTAAGTATGAAACATTATAAATAAATAAATAAATGATGTTAAGGGCATATCCAATAAAAAATCTTTTATGAAATGACTAGTCAATTGTCTATCATCATACCACAACAATTAAAAAAAATATTTAGATATAATTAGCTCCCCACACTATGCGTTAAAAAAGTAGAACAATGAAAACCTTTCTCACCCTTTTCCTACTTTTAACTGCTTTTATGCCAAAGCTACATGCCCAGTATATCAAACATGATTTTTATCTCATGAGCACGCACTCAAATAAAATCAACAGTAGTTCTGACACTCAACTTGAAGTACCCCTCTATTTTATGAATGATAATGCCCCACAAAGACTGGAAGAAAAATATGAAAAAATTGTGACAGAACTTGCTTATATGCAGGTTTTTGCAGTGGCTACCATTGGGATTATAACCCTTCTTCCTGAAGGTGTGAGTCAATGGACAGCTGAAGATAAGGCTTTTGTAGATGCCCAAGACCTTTTAGCAAAACATGCAGACAACATAGCTAAAGGGCCCGTCTTAGATAATGATACTTGGGCAGTAAATTACATAGGTCACCCTGTGGCTGGTTCTTACTTTTATGTTTGGGGCAGACAATCTGGACTTTCATGGCAAGAGTCTGCCATACTTACTACTTTGATGTCAACATTTTATTGGGAATATGGCTGGGAGGCATTTGCAGAATCACCTTCTATTCAAGACCTCATCATCACACCTCTTTTGGGGTCTCTTTTGGGAGAGGGAAGCAATGAACTCTATAATAAACTTATGGAAAATGATGGGCTTATTTATGATTCAAAATTTCTTGGAGACATAGGTAGAATGGTACTTAATCCCATAGGAGAGATGAATACCTACCTTGAACATACTTTTGATGAAGCGAATATTGAAATATCGGTTGATTATTCTTATGCACAAAATACCAACAACTACCAACTAAGAAATATGGCAGAAAACAATGGACAAATACAATCCTATTTTAAATTAAATTTTAAATTAAAATACTAGCAAAAAAAGTTATACTTCAAGTATGAAAAATCTTAAAAATGCACTTCTACTTAAACAACTTTATCAGCTAAAACACTTAGGCTACAGATATACTTCTGAAAATATTTTTAAAGAAGATGAGCCTGATTTTACACTACCAAATACCTTGAAATCTTTAGAAAAACAGGCAAATGATTGTCATCTGTGTGAGTTAAGTAAAAGTAGGCACAAAGTAGTCTTTGGTGAAGGTTCAGAAGATGCTACGCTTATGATAGTAGGAGATTTTCCTAGCAACAGCGATGACAGTGCAGGAAAAGTTTTTACAGGACGTGCAGGTGACTCACTCACAAAAATGTTAGAAAATGTTTTAAAAATGTCACGTGAAGATGTCTATATTACAAATGTACTAAAATGTAGAGCCTTAGATACACAAACACTCTCTCCCACTTTTACCCATACCTGTCATCCCTACTTACTTAAAGAGATAGCACTTGTACAACCTAAAGTCATCCTAGCCTTTGGTGAGTTAGCCTATGAATACCTAAGCAATGATGACAGTACTATGGATGCTGTACATGGAACATTACATGAAAAAGAAGGATATACTGTTATACCTACCTACCATCCAAACTATTTACTTAGAAATCCCTCTGCAAAAAAAGAGGTATTTGAAGACTTAAAAAAAGTAAAGATACTATTGGATACGCTTACTTAAATAAAAAAGACTTACCCCTCTTTTATAATCCCTTCAATAATCCCAACTATAGAGGGGTCTTCCAGTGTAGAAGTATCTTGGGTAATTTTCTCACCTTTTACAATACTACGAAGTATGCGTCTCATAATCTTACCAGAACGTGTTTTAGGAACATCAGGCACGATGGCTATATCATCACAAAGTGCTATAGCCCCAATATCTTTCTTTAAAACAGTATTGATAAGTATCTTCATCTCTTCTTTACTGTGAGAACCCTCAACTTTCAAAACAATATAAGCAAATATGCCCTCGCCTTTTATTTCATGAGGCTTCCCTACTACAGCAGAGACTGCAATGCTGTCTATCTTTTTAATCACAGCTTCTATCTCTGCTGTACCTATGCGGTGACCCGATACATTGATGACATCGTCCGTACGTCCTGTTATGGTGATGTAGCCATCTTCATCACGCATGGCTCCATCACCTGTAAAGTAAACACGCTTGCCGTCTTTTTTACAGTCTCCAAAATAGGCTTTTTTGAAACGTTCAGGGTCTCCCCAAATGTTCCGTATCATAGAAGGCCAAGGTCGTGTGATGCACATAAACCCTTTTTCTCCGACTGGCGTTGCTGTGCCATCTTTCT
>CAYXTZ010000115.1:0-4899 GCA_964468535.1 uncultured Sulfurovum sp. | reverse complement strand
AGTCCAAAAGCAAAGGCAATGAGCCAAGGGTATTGTGTACTTAAATGTTTACGCCCACGCATGGCATAAATTACTTCTGCTGCCACAAAAACAATAGAGAGTGCTATGATGGCTTCTACTGCTGAGGAAGAAAGATGTATCTTGTCAAGAGAGGCCAAAATCAAAGTGATGGTATGTGCCACAGTAAAAGCTGTAATAGTCCAGATGAGTGTACGTAAATTAGCAACAAGCAATACAAGTGCCAAAACAAAAAGTAAATGGTCATAACCCTCTAAAATATGTTCAACACCTAAAATAAAATACGTAGATGTCATATTGTAAAAGCCACTTTCATGGCTTAAAGAAAAACTTGGGTTTTCTGGCAACACACGAATGAACTCCGTTTCACCATCTAGGTAATGTACACGTACAAGTACGTCGCTTGAAGTGGCTTCTAAACCTTTAATGGTGATATTTTTACCTATGAGCCCATCAGCTTCTTCAATGACATAAATTTCTATCATTGCTGTGTTGGTTCTGCCTATTTTTTTGACACCTATAACTTTAACACTTTGGGGGAAGAGTAGTTCAAGCCTTTGGGGATTTTTGGCTTCACCCTGTGTTGGTTTTTTCCAAAGTACTTTGTAAGAAGTATCACTTTTTTGTGTAAGTTCCAAAAAGGCTGGACGTATCTCATCTGCAAAAACAGAAGAAAAAAAGAGCAATAAAAAAATGACAACACGTATCATTTTACTTCTTTTTCTATTTTTTCCGTTTTTTCTATACTAAGGTCATATTTGTTTTTGAGTTCATCATAAAATGCATCTATAGCTTTTTTCTGTACATTGACCCTAAAATCAAGTTTTACTTTAGCCTGTACTTCTTCAAGTGTTGCTAGATGCTTATCTTTTTTGTTTTCAATATAAATTAAGTGTACTCCATAACCTGATTTAACAGGTCCTAGCCAAGTGTTCAAAGCTAGTGCATCTAGTGATTTAGCAAATTTTAGCCCAAAAAGTCTGGCTACACCTGCACTAGAAATGTCTTCATACCTTTGTTTAAGCATAATAGAGTCTCCACGTTCCGCATAGACTAAACTTAATTTTTCTGCTTTTAACTTCTCAATATAAGCATCTACATCCTTATGCTGTTCAGGGTTTATGTAAATGTGCTTAAAGGTGTAGATAGCTGCAATGGTGTACCTTTCTTTATGTTTATCCATAAACGCTTGAAGTCCTTCTTGTGTAGGTTCAAGTGAAGCGATGGAGTCATTGAGCATAAACTCAATTTTTTGCTGTACACGACGCTTAATAATCGTATCATTTTCCACCAGCCCCATTTTTTCACCATGTTTAAAAGCAAGGTCTTCACGTATTTGGTTATCTATCAGGGCTTGAAGCTCTTCTTTAGTCGCCTCACGTTGTCTTGTCTTTTTAAACTGTGCCGAGAGTTGTTTTATTTTGCCTTGTGAAATAATAACTTTCTCTTTTTCTACGCTCTCATCATTGTTTGAGATATAAAAAAAGAGTAATCCTCCCACTAGAAAAAAATGAAGTAGTGGTTCTTGTAGTATTTTTTTGAGCAAAGGTTTCCTTATTTTGTAGGGCTATACCATATAGGTGAAGTGTAAGCACGTTCTTGTGTTTTAACTTTAACTTCTTTAGGTAAAGTAAGGTTATAACGCACTGCATCATAGGCTGTCCATCTAGGCGTTGGTATTTCTAACACACGTACATAGTAAAATGCTTCTTGTTTTGCATCAAATTTTTTGTCTTCATAAAAAGCATGTAGTG
This sequence comes from uncultured Sulfurovum sp., assembly GCA_964468535.1. Lineage (GTDB taxonomy): Bacteria > Campylobacterota > Campylobacteria > Campylobacterales > Sulfurovaceae > Sulfurovum. Next base: position 3,127 of record CAYXTZ010000115.1, on the reverse strand, counting down.
TGGCTGCCCCAATACTGTTAGACCATGTCGGTACAGAAAGGTCTACCGTGTCACCAACAGGGGGAAGTTTACCTTCATTAGAAACGTTTCTTTCTCCACTCCAAGCAACATTGATAACCTCTTCATGGCTCTCACCTTTGACATCTACCCAACCTTTAATGAGTTGAATTCTGTCTAGGTTTGCCCCTTCAGCATCTCTCATTGCTGCAATAATAAAGGTTGGATTTTTACCTTTACTTTTCGTTAAATCTCCACCCATTGGTACACCTTTGGCATAACCTACTGTTGCAATGTCACGATGTCTAATGTCATCTTCTGTAAAATCATACCCTGCAAAGACTCTTACACGTATACGTGGTCCTGTAGTTGCATAAACTTCTTTTCTCTTCATTGCATCAAAAATGCCTGCTCTTGTGTTGGTATCTGCCCAAACAGCAGTGACACCTGGAGAACTGTACTGCCAAGCTTTAAAGCCAATATCTAACTTCTTATTCTCTTTTCCAACAACAACTTTTCCATCTTTCCCAATAATTCGATGTTTATTGGGTTCCATCCACGTGAACGCACCAAAATAATTGTCATCCATCTCCGTAGCCAGTCCTGTATGGTGGTCAGATCCTGCTACAAAACCAAATTTAAAAGGGTTGGTGCCAAGCTCTTTTTTTAGTTTCAAACCATTTTTAAGAGAGGACCGTGCATATTCATACTCCAACATTGCATCCGTTTTTTTCTCTGTGGTATCAAGATTACCATAATCCCATGTTTCATAGTCTGCAAATTCATCATTAGGAGAAAGTTTAGCATGTGTTTCAGTATCACCTTTTGCCTGCATTATCTCATAGAGTTTTTCCCATTTGGCTCTGGTTTTCACATAGTTTGCATCAAATTTAGCACCATTTTTAAAGTCATCTACAGTGTTAAACAACATCCCATTTGAAAGGTCACCATTATGAGGGATGGCAATGACTTGTCCTCCTGTCGCGTCTTCATAGTTTTGCAACCATTTCCATAAGTCTTCAGGGTTTGGACTTCCCATTGGGGGTGTCATAGTAAAAGGAAGAATGTTATAGGTACGCTCAGGACCATCTCTAAAAATAACATTTCTATGTAAATTGTTTCCTTTTACGAGTGATGTCCACTCATAAGCAATCATAGTCGTAAATTTATGGGGTTCATTGTTCTCTTCTGCTGCATTAACAAGGTCTTGCCAAGTACGTTTGTAACCTGCATTACCTGGTTGATAATTCAATGCTGTAGATAAAGTACCTTGAGAAAACCATCGGATGAGATCTTGTGATGCTTTCTTAGCAACATCACCACCTTGAGCAAAACGGTCATGTAAGTCTTTGCCTTGTTTGTCTGCCATAATTTCTGGCGTACCTTTAAATATGTCAGTAATCACACCCATACCATCGGTATGTTCAGTAATACACATAAAGTCTAAGGGACGGTTACGTTTAACGGGTTGATTGGTGTTAGACATAACTTCATACCCTTTAGCAAAACGATACAAATCACGAGGTAAAAGTTTTGTACCCCCTCCTCCAGCATCAGCAGAAAGAGCAGAATGTATGTGCTGCTCCCCAAAGAGTAATTTTGTAGGGTATGTCAGATCTGCATGAGGAGAGTATGGTTTACTCTCTTCTTTTGCATAACTCATACTTGTTGCTAAAAGTAAACAAAGTAGTGGTGTGTGTAATATTCTCATTTATATTTCCTTTTCTTTTGTTGGTGTAAACCAGATAGGTGATGACCATGCTCTTTCTTGAATGGTAGCAGGTACGCGGTCAAGTAATGGCAAGTTGTTTCTTACAGCATCGTACGTACTCCAACGTGGCGTAGGTATTTGAATGACACGTGCATAGTAGAGTGTTGGAAGTGTTGCATCAAACTCTGTGTCTGTAAATGAACCCATAAGCATTGAAGAACCAATCGTGTTGGTGTATTTAGCCGTTTTAAGATCTACGGTATTACCTACTTTTGGAAGATTTCCTTTTTTATCCATTTTACGTTTGTCAGACCAAGCAACATTGATGATTTTCTCATGTTGCTCTCCTGCTTTGTCTACCCAACCTTTAATGATTTGTATACGGTCAAGGTTTCCTTTGTCTGCATCTTTTTGTGCCCATACAGTAAAAGTAGGAGACTTTTTAAGCCCTACAATCGTTTGTCCCATAGGTACACCATTTTTATAGCCATCTTCAACCATTTTCTTTACATTAGTTGGATTGTGGACAAGTTTTTCACCTGCAAAGAAACGTACAAGCATACGAGGTCCAGAAGTCACAAAGGTTTCTCTGTTATACATCGCATCCCAAATGTCTGCACGGGTATTTTTTGTAGCCCACACACCAGTAATAGAACCTATACTCTGATCTATAGCATCAAGCCATTCAGGTACTTGACCTTTACGTCTAAGTACAGGGGTACTGTCTGCTGCACCATGTCCACCTACAAAATTGTCTTCTGCAACATCTGCAGTTAAACCATTATGGCTGTCTGTTCCTCCGTTAAAGCCATATTTGTAAGGGTTTACACCTAAAGAAGTAGTGTATTTAAGTCCCTCTATCACTCCATGTCTAACAAAGTTCTCTTTTTTTATTTCACGTTTTGAAAACTTCGATATGGAGTCTGCATTTTCAAAGTCTGCAAATTCATCTGCTGACCAAAATTTTCTGTGTACTTCTGAGTTACCTTTGATTTGCATCATTTCAATGAGTCTTTCAAAGTGGTTACGTGTTTGTGCATACTCTAAAGTGATAGGCTTACCCGTAGAGTCATTTTTGTTAAACATCATGCCTTTTGAAGCATTGGAGTTGTGAGGAATGGCAAAAAGTTTACTTCCCTTTTTCTCCTGTTCGCTCATCCATCCCCAAAGTCCTTCTTCACGGTTGTACTCTGCGTACCCAACTGGACGTTCAGGTAAAACCATGTCACGGAAAAATACATTTCTGTGTAAGTTTCCGCCTTTAGGTGCAGCAGACCACTCAAAAGCGGCAAGTGTTGTAAAAACTCCCGGTTCATAGTGTTCTCTTACCGCATCAGTATTTACTTTCCATGCAGAGTTGATGCTTTCAAGTCCTGTAAAAAAGTCTGTGTGTTTAGGTGGTGCATCACCACGGTTTAC
>CAYXTZ010000114.1:0-4903 GCA_964468535.1 uncultured Sulfurovum sp. | reverse complement strand
TAGTCTCAGGTGGTGGCATAGACTTTATGCGTCCTTTTGTCTCAGAAGTGTATGGGATACCCTCAGAGCAAATCATAGGTTCATCTATAGAAGTTAAATATGAAAATGGAAACATTATTAGAACACCAAAATTTCGCTTCTTAGATGATAAAGAAGGTAAACCTGTAGCCATTCATTACCATATAGGAAAACGTCCTGTATTTGCAGGAGGAAACTCTGATGGTGACTTTGACATGATGTTATATACTGAAGCCAATAAAAAGCATAAAACACTGCAACTTTACGTACACCATACGGATGAAAAAAGAGAATGGAAGTACGACAGAGACTCTCACATCGGGAAATTTGATAAGGGTTTGGACTATGCTAAAGATAACAACTGGACAGTAGTTGATATGAAGAATGAGTGGAAAGTTGTTTTTCCGTTTGAATTAAAAAAATAAATGGAAATTAAGAGATTTTTTTTTGATTTTAGTTATCATACTTAACATATACAAATTTTAAAAGGAAAAGAAATGAAAAAAACAGGTTCAAAACTTTTGTTAGCTTTGGGTTTAGGTGTTGCCTCATTGGCAATACCAACACAACTATTAGCTGCAGAAAAACCAAATATTTTAGTTATTTGGGGTGATGACATAGGTCAGTCTAACATTAGTCAATACACACATGGTTTGATGGGTTACAAAACACCTAACATAGACAGTATCGCACAAGCAGGTATGACTTTTACAGACTATTATGGGGAGCAGTCTTGTACGGCTGGTCGTTCTACGTTTATTATAGGACAATCAGTGCTTAGAACAGGACTTTCTAAAGTAGGTGTACCAGGTGCAAAAGAAGGTATGCAAATAGAAGACCCAACCATTGCTGGTCTACTTAAAGCAGAGGGCTATGCCACAGGGCAGTTTGGCAAGAACCACTTAGGTGACAAAGATGAGATGCTTCCTACCAATCATGGTTTTGATGAATTTTTAGGAAATCTGTACCACCTCAATGCAGAGGAAGAACCTGAAAATATAGACTACCCTAAAGACCCAAAATTTAGAGAAATGTTTGGTCCTAGGGGAGTGATACACTCTAAAGCAGATGGGAAGATAGAAGATACGGGACCACTCACTAAAAAACGTATGGAAACTATAGATGATGAAACTATTGCAGCTGCCATAGATTTTATGGGACGGCAAGTTGCAGCAAATAAACCTTTCTTTATATGGTGGAACGGTACACGTATGCACTTTAGAACCCATGTGAAAAAAGAGCTTAGAGGTATCTCTGGGCAAGACGAATACTCTGACGGTATGGTAGAACATGACAGGCATGTAGGGCTTTTACTAAAATCTTTGGATGATTTGAACATTACAGATAACACTATTGTCTTTTACTCTACAGACAACGGACCACACATGAATACTTGGCCAGATGCAGGTATGACACCATTTAGAGGTGAGAAAAACACCAATTGGGAAGGTGGATGGAGAGTGCCTGCTATGGTAAAATGGCCAGGTCACATTAAACCTGGACAGTGGTCAAATGAAATTATGCATCATATGGATTGGTTGCCTACATTCTTAGCTGTTGCAGGGAACACTACGGTGAAAGAAGACCTTAAAAAAGGTGGTGTAAAAGCCATTAACCGTGAGTATAAAGTACATCTTGACGGATACAATTTCTTACCCTACTTAACAGGGAAAGAAGAAAAAGGACCACGTAAAGAGATTATTTATTTTACAGATGATGGTGATGCTGCTGCAGTACGTTACAATGATTGGAAAATGACATTTATGGAACAAAAACAAGATACTGGTTTTAGGGCATGGATGGAACCATTTACTGTGCTTAGAGTGCCACTTATTACTAATTTACGTAGAGACCCGTATGAACGTGCAATGCTGACATCCAATACCTATTATGACTGGATGCTCGATCGTGTCTATCTACTAGGAGGGGGCAAGATGGTTGTTAGTCAGTTTCTCTCCACTTTTAAAGAATTTCCACCTAGACAAAAAGCGGCATCATTTAACTTAAGTGATGTTCTCGATAAAATGTCTGCACCTACAGCAAGGTAGGTTCATATGTCTGATTCTAAAGGATTTTCCTTTTAGAATCAGCATATTTTTTATTTTTTTAAGGGTATATTTGTACTTTTAAAATACTAAAATGAGGAAAATATTCATGAAAAAAAAGGCATTAGCAACATTATTATCTGCTCCTTTATTTCTTTTTGCAGGGGGTGATATTGTACCTGCTCATATCGAAAATATACCAACCGTAACACAAGATGTAGAAAGTGCATGGGACTATGAGCTTGAAGTCTACATGTTTATGTCTGGTATTGATGGTACAACTGACTTTGGTAATTTATCTGGCGATGTTGAGATTAGTTTTTTGGACAATACTATCCCAAACCTTAAATTAGGAGGTATGGCTCGCATTGAAGCCCATCACAAAAGTGGATGGGGATATTGGTTAGATTATGGTTTTATGACTTTAGGCAAGAGTGATGATGTTTCTATTTTGGGCATACATGTCAATACAGACGTTGGACTTTTTCAAGGTGTATTGGAAGGTGCAATACTCAATAGAAATAATTTAGAGAATGGATATATAGATTATTTTGTAGGGTTTAGATGGTGGGATAACGACTATGATGTAGCCATAAGAGGTACAGGTGGCATCATTGATAAAAGTAAAAGTCGCTCTGAAAGCTGGGTAGATGGGTTTGCAGGTGCTAGATGGACAAGACCTCTCAATGATAACTGGCAGTTTAGGACTAGAGGCGACATAGGTGCTGGTGCATCAGACTTTACAGCCATAGCAAGTGCAGGTTTTCTTTACAAAATTAACGAGACTTTCGAGTTAGATATCAAATATAAAGCCTTATGGGTTGACTATGAAACAGGTACTAAAGGCACGCAAAGTTATTATACTTATGACACTGTAACACACGGGCCACTTGTTGGATTGACTTATAAATTTTAATGAAGGACAAATAGTGAGACTCCTAGCCTATAGTTTAACTATACCTCTAATATTTTTCACCCAAGGTATAGCAGAAGATAAACAAGATTTAGCTAAAAAATTAGCAAATCCTCTGGAGTCTATTATCTCTATACCTATACAAGCAAATTATCAACCAAACCTTGGGGTAGATGATAAGGGGAGTAAATGGCTTACCAATATACAACCCATAATACCATTGACTATAAATGATGAGTGGAATATCTTAACACGTACGGTTATTCCTGTCATTTCGCAAGATACAGGTATATCTTCTGTGGGTACTATTGATGGCATAGGTGATGTACTGTTTACTGCTTGGCTTGCACCTAAAGCCAAAACTGAAAGTGGATGGATGTGGGGAGCAGGAGCAGCATTTCTTCTTCCTTCAGGTTCAGAGCTAAGTGCAAAAAAATGGGGAGCAGGACCTAGTGCTATCGCCTTAAAGCAAGAAGGTAAAATCACCTATGGGGGATTGGCTAATCATATATGGTCTTATGCAGGTTCAAATGCAGTGACAAGTGAGATAAGTACAACACTTTTACAACCTTTTTTCTCTTATGTTACTGAAGATGCAATAACCTATTCTATAAATACTGAATCAAGTTATGATTGGGTATCTGAAGAATGGACGGTGCCAGTGACAGTTCTCATATCTAAGCTTATACACATAGGAAAACTCCCCTTAAGCGTGGGCGTAGGTACAACATACTGGGTAGACGCAGCAGAAGCAGGTCCAGAGGGTTGGGGTATTAAATTGGCGGTGACTTTTATCTTGCCTAAGAAAATGTTTGGGCTGAAATAAGAGTTTTGTGCCTTTTAGCAAAAATAGTTCTAATTAATTAAAAAAGGGGAAATAATGAGATTATTTAAAATATTGCTAAAAGTAGCACTTTTACCTGCGGTACTAATGGCGACAGATAACCTTCCATCATGGAATGATGGAAAATCTAAAACAGAAATTATAAACTATGTGACTTCTGTAAGCAAAGAAGGCTCAGAAGACTTCATCCCTAAAAAAGACCGCATCGCTGTCTTTGACAACGATGGTACTCTTTGGTCAGAACAACCTATGTATTTTCAACTCTTTTTTGCCATAGATAGAGTAAAAGCCCTTGCAGCAAAACATCCCGAATGGAAAACAGAAGAGCCTTTTAAGTCTGTACTTGCTAATGACATGAAAGGTGTAATGAAAAGTGGCAAAGAGGGACTTTTAAAACTTATTTTAGCAACACACACAGGTATGAGTGATGAAGAATTTGATGCTATTGTCATTGACTGGACAAATACAGCGAAACACCCACGCTTTAACCGTCTCTATAAAGAATTAGTCTATCAACCCATGTTAGAACTGTTAGACTACTTACGTGCCAATGACTTTAAAACATTTATAGTCTCTGGTGGCGGCATAGACTTTATGCGTCCTTTTGTCTCAGAAGTGTATGGCACACCTTCAGAACAAGTCATCGGTTCATCTATAGAAGTTAAATATGAAAATGGAAACATCATCAGAACACCAAAATTTCGCTTCTTAGATGACAAAGAAGGTAAACCTGTAGCCATTCATTACCACATAGGTAAACGTCCTGTTTTTGCAGCAGGAAACTCTGATGGAGACTTTGAAATGATGCTGTATACAGAAGCAAACAAAGCACACAAAACTTTACAACTTTATGTACATCACACAGATGAAAAAAGAGAATGGAAGTACGACAGAGACTCTCACATCGGGAAATTTGATAAGGGTTTGGACTATGCTAAAGATAACAACTGGACAGTAGTTGATATGAAGAATGAGTGGAAAGTTGTTTTTCCGTTTGAATTAAGTAAATAGTTTTTAGTCCAATCATATCTTTTAAAATTACTTTAACCCCCTTCTTTGAAGCATTAAAGAAGATGCATTTGA
>CAYXTZ010000113.1:3337-4948 GCA_964468535.1 uncultured Sulfurovum sp. | reverse complement strand
TAAAGAGTAAAAATAGATATAGTAATAAATTACCATATCTAAATAGTTGCGTTTCTCTAGCCAACAACAGATTTTAGTTTAATTCTTGCTAATGCAAGATTTGACTTATCTGAATCAAGAGCAATATAAAGTGCTAAATCTTTATTTGACGGCACCATTGTAATGATATGTACTTGAGTATCAAGCGTGATAAGAATATCTTGAATTGTCCCAGAAAGTTTTAAACTTTTCATCGTAACCATTTTAGCTTTAATCACTTCAGAGTTACCTGCTGCAGCTAGTTCGATATTGAATTTTCCATTCGTCCTAGTTCCTAGAGCCATACCACTTTTCCAATCTATTAAAGCCGCGGCAAGTGACCCATTTAATCCCATAATGTCATCTAAAATATTGTCAACATTGTTTATATCCATATTCGTGTCCCCCTTAAATTTATATGGTTTTTATTTAACCATGACCAATTATAGTGTTAATTGTCTTAAAGAGGTCATGAGATAGATAAATCTTTTTTTATTTTACTTACAACACCCATCACACTCGTTTTCGAGAAAGGTTTACTTAGATTATAGTTATATAATTGCTTAATATTTTGGATGGCATCAGGGTCATTAGTAATAGACACGATGATAACGCTATTTTTCAACACTCCATTTTTCAACACTTGCGCTATTTCAGATCCAAGTTTTCCAGGCATATGATGGTCTAAAAATATAACGTTAACCATATTTCCATCCTTCTCACATTTGTAAAAAACGTCAAGTGTTTCTATGCCGTCATATGCATAGAGGATTTCTTCTATCCCACTATCACCTTCCATCATTGCATTCAGAATTTTAACATTCATATGTACATCATCTGCTATCAATATACGCATTTTAATGCCTTCTTTATGGCTCATGTTTTGTAAGTTTTTTTTAATGCGTGATATATTACTTAAATTGTTGTTTTGATATTGAGAAATTGATTCTAGGTTTATTTTTGCTGCATTAATTAACTTCGTAACTTCTGGACACTCCGTGTGAGTCAATAGATGACTATATGCACTGTTTATTGTCTGAACAGTTTTGTAAATATCAATATTTGAGAGACTAAAAGTCCTTGTTTCCGCTTCAAGACTTTTTTGATGCAGTGCATTTAAAAAAATGTCCTTGAGCGAATTTTGATATGTTTTTATTGTCTCCAACAAAGTATGGTCATATTTATCGTCCGCCTTGCTTAAACGAAGTAAGCCTAAAAGTTTGTCATTATGAATGACAGGAATGATTACTTGCGACTGTATATTTATCTTAAAAGGGTTATCTGTAGCAATATCATAGTGGATATTGTTTTCAATATTATTAGTAAGGTATGGCTTGCTTGAGAAAAAGACTTTACCTAAAATACTTTTACGAGATAAAATATTTGTATTTATTTTTCTACCCTGCACTTTATCATAAAGTAATGCTTTGCTGGCATCATAAAATAAAATTTCAATACTATCAGATAGGGTAATTTTTTTAAAAATTTTATATGTTTCGCTTAAATTCCCTACCGCTCTTGAAAGTTTTAATTTTATTGTTCCAATATCAATGTTTTTCATAACGTCCCTTGCATACATACGATAATCATAGA
>CAYXTZ010000113.1:0-3237 GCA_964468535.1 uncultured Sulfurovum sp. | reverse complement strand
TATTAAGCATAATCAAAACAAATTTTATGTATAAGTATGGTATCAGACTCTTGGGGTGCTAATATTTTAATTAATATGGCTGAGACTACCCATTGAACTTGAACTGGATAATTCCAGCGTAGGGAAGAGATATGTGGTTTTAGTTTACAACTTTAAGATTGCACTTCTTTTCTCTTATATTATTTAAGGGAAATATATTATGACATCAAAAATTATCACGTTATCACTCATCGCTTCTTCTCTAGTAGTAAGTACACCCACTTTTGCAGAAGAAATCACACTTGACCCCATTGTTGTTGGGGCTGACTTTAGAGAAAAGAAACTCTCAGAAACCACAAACTCAGTGGCTATCATAGGAGAAGAAGAATTATATGACAAGTCTTCTCAGGCTTTTGAAGAAGTGATTGGACATACACCAAACGTAAACTTCACTTCAGGTGCATCACGTGCGCATTACATACAAATACGTGGTATTGGTGAACGTAGCCAATTTACCACACCCGTAAACCCTTCTGTGGGGATTATCTTAGATGGTATTGACTTTTCTCAATCTGCCTTGGGTGTGACAATGTTTGACGTGAAGCAGATAGAAGTTTTAAAAGGCCCACAAGGGACCACTTTTGGTGCAAATGGTATGGCAGGGGTTATCAACATTACAAGCAACGAGCCAACAGAAGCACTAGAAGGTCATTTGGAAGCAACAGCAGGCAGTCACAATACAAAGGCATTTGGTGCATCACTTAGTGGGGCGGTGATTAAAGATGTATTGGAAGCTAGAGCATCTGTATATAAAAACAGTTCTGATGGGTTTATGAAAAATACTTTCTTAAATCGTGAAGATACACAAAATATAGACGAACTCACCGCAAAACTAGCACTTCGTTGGTATGCAGCAGATAACCATACTATTGATTTGAACTTTATACATGTTGATGTAGACAATGGTTATGATGCTTTTACTTTTGATAATTCTAGAAATTCTCATGCAGATGAGCCTGGAACAGATGCACAAAAAACAAATGCATTTGCACTTAAGTCAAATTATCAGGTAAATTCTGGGATGCACCTTGTGACAAAAATAAGTCATAGTAAGTCAGACGTAAGGTACTCTTATGATGAGGACTGGTCATTTAAAGGAGAGTTTGATGATAGTCTCTATCCATATAGCTCATTTGATGAGTACTTAAGAGACAGAACACAAACAGACCTTGATATCCGTTTAGTCTCAGATGCAGATGGGCGGATTTTCTCTGGTTCAACTGACTGGACTATCGGGGCTTATTATAAAGACTATAGTGAAGATTTGACAAGAAATTATACCTATCTTGATAATCCATTTACAAATGAATATGCAACAACAAATAAGGCAATCTATGGGCAACTAGACTCTGCACTTAATGACAAATTGACTTTAGTCACAGGACTTAGAGTAGAAGCTTGGGATGCACAATATGATGATTCTGACTTAGTTTCTATAGATACAGATGAAGTACTTGTAGGTGCTAAGTTGGGACTTAACTATGAAGCCTCTGCAAATGCTCTTTACTATGGATATATTTCAAAAGGCTACAAACCAGGTGGCGTGAACGCAGACAATACGCTGAGCCCAGAAGCAAAAGAGTATAAAACTGAAAACCTATGGAATGTAGAGTTAGGTATAAATTCAAATCACTTTGACAATACGCTTATTAACCGTTTTAATGTTTTTTATGGAAAAAGAAAAGACCAGCAAGTAAAAAGCTCCGTAGTCACCCCACGTGAAGATGGCAGTACAAGTTTTGTAGATTATCTTGCTAATGCAGCTGAAGGTACATATTATGGTATTGAGTCGCAGCTTGACTGGTATCCAAATGATAATTTACATATTTTCTCTAGTATTGGGTTACTTGACTCAACATTTGATGAGTATGTAGACCCAAATCCTTCTTCAGTAGATGTAAATGGTAGAGCACCTGCACAATCTCCACGTTATCAGTATAATGTTGGATTTGATGTAACATTTTGGGATGGATTTATCTTTAAATCAAACCTAGAGGGCAAAGGGTCGTACTACTTCTCCAATAGACATAACGAAAAAGCAGATGCATATACACTTGTTAACTCTAGTTTAGAATACACAACTGGCTCTTGGTCTGCAGTTGTATGGGCAAGAAACATTGCAGATACTGAGTACTACACACGTGGTTTTGGTAGCTTTGGTAACAACCCAGGAAATGGCTATGAAACAGAACGTTATACACAAGTTGGAACACCTAGAACAGTAGGCGTAACACTCTCTTACGATTTTTAGAAGGAAGATAAGATGGAAATATCCGTAGACATAAGCATGTACCCACTTCAAAAGGAATTTGAAGCTCCTATTTTAGCGTTTATTGCTAAGCTAGAGTTAGAAGACTCTATAGAAGTTGTTAGAAATGAGCTTAGTACTCAGGTGCATGGTGACTATAAAAGCATCATGGCATTACTTGAAAAAGAGATGTTTTCTGTGTTTGCAGAGATTCCAGACTCCATCTTCGTGTTGAAGTTTGTTGGAAACAACAGACAAGGTAAATTAGGGGTATAATTTCTTATGTTAAAACTTACTCAACTTTTTTTACTACTTACGCTTAGCGTTTTCTCTTCTGAAAAACCCACCCTCACCATCTACACCTATGATGCTTTTGCAGCCTCATGGGGAGCTGCTCCCAAGATAAAAGAAGCTTTTGAAAAAGAGCATGATGTCATCGTAAGTTTTATAGGACTTTCTTCTTCTATAGTAGCCCTACGCAAGATACAACTAGAGGGGAAAAGAACTAAGGCAGACATACTTTTAGGCATAGATACCAATATCGCTGAAATTGCGAAAAAAACAGACTTATTTGTGCCTCATGAACTCAATACTTCTCATCTATTGTTACCCTTTCCTTACACAGATGATGTTTTTGTCCCTTTTGATTACTCTTATGTAGCTTTTGTATATGATGAAGAGAAAGTAAAAAATGTACCTAAGTCTTTTGAAGAACTAGCCTCTATGCCCAAAGGCTTCAAAATAGTCATACAAGACCCTCGTTCATCTACAGCAGGCTTAGCCCTGCTTTTATGGGTAAAGTCTGTGTATGGTGACAAAGCGGGGGAGTACTGGAAGCGTTTATCTCCTCGTATACTTACCATTACAAAAGGTTGGTCAGAGTCTTATGGGCTGTTTTTAAAAGGTGAGGCAGACATGACGCTTAGCTACACCACTTCTCCTGCTTATCA
>CAYXTZ010000112.1:0-4982 GCA_964468535.1 uncultured Sulfurovum sp. | reverse complement strand
TTACTACACCTTCTATAAGTGCAAATATAGTATGGTCTTTGCCCATGCCTACACCATTACCTGGATGTACTTTTGTTCCTCTTTGTCTGATGATGATGTTACCAGCTATTACTGCTTCGCCACCAAATTTTTTAACGCCTAAACGACGTCCAGCTGAATCACGGTTATTCTGAGTAGATCCTTGACCTTTCTTATGTGCCATAATATGCTCCTTCTATATTTTAATTTTTCTAAACTAAAGAATGAATGAAATCAATTCTTCAATAGACTAGCTTAAGCTATTTTTGTAATTCTAACTCTAGTAAAGCTTCTTCTAAAACCACGTTTAAGTTTTGAATCTTTTCTTCTTCTTTTTTTGTAGATGATAACTTTTTTATCTCTACCTTCATTGATGACTTCACCTTTAACTACTGCACCCTCTACGAATGGAGTACCTACAGTGAGCTCACCGTTGTCTAATGCTAGAACTTCTTTAAATTCTACTGCTGCTTTTGGTTCAAGACCCATGTTGTCAAAACAGATGATATCACCCTCTTGAACTTTGAATTGTTGTCCACTTGCTTTAATGATTGCGTACATTGCAAACCCCTTATTTCTATTGTTGATTTCTATTATATTTTAAAAAGTTCGTGATTATACCCAAAGTTCTTTTAATATTTTTTTAAACTAAATGATATTTCAACAATACCCATTTCTTTTTCTTCTAAGAAGTGTAATTAGCACCAGAAACAGCAATACATTCTATTTCAACCAAGGCATTTTTAGGTAATGTTTTCACTGCAATAGTACTTCGTGCTGGCTTATGTGTACCAAAATAGTGTGTATATACTTTATTTACTGTTGCAAAGTCATCCATATTGGCTAAATAAATAGTTGTTTTTATCACATCGTTAAAGTGTGCACCTGCTGCTTCAAGTACATAAAAAAGGTTTTTCATCACTTGATGTGCTTGGTGTTCCACGCCCCTGTCTTCCATATTACCATTTGGCATTAAAGCAATTTGCCCAGAGGTATAGATGAACCCATTTGCCTCAATAGCTTGTGAATATGGCCCAATCGCCTGTGGTGCATCTTGTGTAGCTATAAGTTTCATATTAATTTCCCTTTAATTTGTATTTCTTTCATAAAATATATAAGATGTCGAGTAGTCTGAAAATTCAAAATAAACTTTAGCTTCACCTTTATCTCGTGTATAATTAAAATTCATATCATCATATCCATAGCCATATCGGTAAGGTCTCTGCTTGCCATCATTACTTCCATAAGCAGTAGAAAGTTTATCTATTTTGATAAAACGGTGTACCAATTTGTTACCTGCATACACATCTAACACACCATTAGTCCCTGTCCAGTTTTGAAGCGAACGACTCAAAGAATTTTGTGTTTCTTGTGTACATCCTGTAAATATCAATATTGTTGCCAAAAACACTAGTATTTTTAATTTCATTTTGTATCCCTTTTTTACTTATTTTATCAAAATTTTTTAAGCTTTAGGCATGCCAAACTTTTGGGTTATAAGTTCACCTTCGTCATTAAAATAAAGATAATAGAGTTTGTCTTTAGCCACACTTAATCCTGCTAGGAAACGCAGTGCCAAATTTGCCTGTAGTGAGCCTATGTGCATCACTATCGGGGCAGTAATCCCCCCTGGTTTATGGTTGGAGATATTAAAGACTTGAAAATTTGCCTCATCAAAAAAACACACCTGACCATTAAACTCCTCCACAGATGCGTATATCCATGGAGTATTGCAAGCTTTAGCATATTTATCTATTTCTCCACGCACAGGTAGGTTATCTGTAGCATCGAGTATAAGGTCATAGCTATTACCCATTTCCTGAAATTCTTCAAACTTCATATCAAAAGCTACAGTTTTTAAAAAAGGATTTTTAGATTCCATCAAAGTACAGACTGCCTTGGCTTTATTTTTTCCTTCATCATTTAAAGTAAAAGCTATTTGCCTATGGATATTATGAGAAGAGACTGTGTCAAAGTCAACCATATGTATCTCACCTATGCCCGATGTGCCAAGTGCCATTGCAAGGGTGCAACCAAGCCCCCCTGAACCAATAACAGCTATCTTTTTGTTTTGAAGAGATTTTTGTGTCACTTCCCCCCAAAGCTGTATCTGTCTATTGAAGTACTCTTTTTCTGTCATATTAAATCCTCACGTAGTTTTAATTCTCTTTCAAAACCCCAAGCCTTTCGGTGCTCTAAAACTTCTAATTTATCTATCACTTCAACAAGCATGGATTCTTTATCTTCAAGCATCATCTCCACTTCACCCGCGGGAGAGACCAGCATGGTGTCTCCATAAAATTTCCATTTTACTTCATCATCACTATACTCACCAAGACGATTGGCTCTTAACACGTAACAGCCGTGTAAAAAAGCTTTGGTTTTAATGATTTCTCTCCATCTATTGTGGGAACCGAAAGTTGAAGCGGTTGGGAGTAATACCAAATCTACTTTTTTACGTGTCACTTGCTCCCAAAAAGGGTCAAAATGTAGTTCAAACCCTGCCATAACCATAACTTTAAAACCTTTTATATTAAAAGTCATAGTATCCTTTAAAGGTACTACTTTATTGGCAAAAAATTTCTTTTCATTCCAATGTGCATAAGGCAATAATATTTGTTGTTCATAATAACGTGTATTTTTAGGGCTTATTTTAACTATGGTTTTATGATATCCATCTTTTTTGGTGACTATGATAGGAGCTACAAAAACAATATCATATTTAAGAGAAAGATTTTTTAGAAGTTCTAGGTGTTTTTTAGTTTGTGCCTTAACCATAGTAGGTGCCATCGTTGCGAACTCTTTAAAGAAATGGTTGAGTACATACTCACCAAGCAACATTATATCTGCTCCACGTTCAGATGCCTTTTTAAGATAAAACTCTAAACGTGTGGCATTCATGCCAAGTGTCGGCAATTGTAAGGCAGCGACTACTAACTGTGACATCCTTAGCTATCCTCAACTATATTTTGATTGGCTTGATTGATAATGCTTATCTTGGTTTTTGCATCTTCTATGAGCGTTTGTGCTTCTTTAATATTTTTTAAACCTTCTTCATAAAGTTTGACAGACTCTCCTAATGTTATCTCTGGATTCATCAGTTTTTCAAGTAATGCTTTTGAATGTTCAAGCTTCTCTTCAAATGTATTATTATTCATCTTATGCCTTTCTTCTTAAAGCTGAGCAAAGCTCACCTATGGGCTCAAGTAATTTCATTGCAGTACCTTTCTTATATGTTCTTCAAATTTATCTAACTCTACCAAAAAAGCATCATGTCCATAGTCGCTTTCAACTTCAAGATAAGTATATGCCTGTCCATTTCTTTCCATCATCTTAGCAATGTGTTCCATCTCAGAAGGAAAAAACAAATAATCCGATGAAAAGGATATCAAATGCACATTGGCTTTTATTCGGCTAATGGCATCATGCAAGGAGTCATACCCACGAGAAAGATTAAAGGTATTGATAGCCTTGACGATGTACAGATAAGAAAGTGGGTCAAAATTACGTGAAAAACTGTTCGTATTGTATTCCATGTAACGCTCTACTTCATAACGTCCAAAAAGTTCAAAGAGTCCATCAGTACCTACATAATTACGTCCAAACTTGTCATCCATTGAGTCTGGAGATAGATAAGAGATATGCCCAGCTATACGCCCGATAGCAAGTCCATCTAAGCCTTCTTCTTTAAACGCATCCACTTCATATTTCCCATGGTTAAAACGTGGGTCTCTTCGTATGGCTTCTACTGCTACTTTGTTAAAAGCTATCGTCCATGGACGTGTCGCATACGTAGCCGCCAAAGAGATGATGTCATCCGCAAAGTTTGGATAATCTACAGCAAACTGAAGTGCTTGCATTCCACCCATCGAGCCGCCAACTATCGCTTTGACATGGTGTATGCCTAGGTGCGAGAGTAGATGCATTTGAGCTCGTACCAAATCTTTTACAGTCACTACTGGAAACTTTAGTCTATGTGGAGCTTGCGTGGTATAGTTGTTAGACATAGGACCAGTACTTCCAAAACATGAGCCAAGCACATTACTACAGATAGCAAAATATTTTGTAGTATCTAATGCTTTTCCGTCGCCAATGAGTCCATCCCACCAGCCAGCCTTACGTTCACCCTCATATACACCCGCAGCATGCTGAGAGCCAGTCAGTGCATGACATACCAAGATAACATTAGATTTGTCTTCATTCAACTCACCATATGTCTCGTATGCTATCTCATACGGTTCTAAGATACGCCCACTCTCTAAGTACAAAGGGGAGCTAAACTGTGCTGTTTTGGTTTCGGTTTTCATAAACTGCTTTTACTGTTAAAATATTTGTATAATTTTAGCATATTTAAACTTGTAGGGTGCGGTTGTTACCACACCTTCTACTCCCAAAGGAAATGAAAGTTTGTTCTTTTACACACAGTAATGCTGCTGTAGCAACAGCACCCTACGATTAAGCCAGTGCCTTTGTCAAATCATCTATCAAATCTTGCGTATCTTCAAGCCCAACAGAAAGTCTTACAAGCCCAGCTGGAACTCCTGCTTCTTCTAGTTCTTTATCTGAGAGTTGTTGATGCGTGGTACTTGCAGGATGTGTGATGATAGACTTAGAATCCCCTATGTTTACCACCACTGCAAAAATGTCCGTGCCATCTGCTATCTTTTGTGCTGTTTTTTTATCTGCTACTTCAAAAGAAAGAAGTCCAGAGTAGCCACCTTTTAGGTACTTTTGTGCATTTTCATAATTTGCATCAGATTTTAACCCTGGGTAGTTTACTTTGTTTACTTTAGGATGAGCTTCCAAAAACTCCGCTATCTCCAATGCAGAAGCAGAATGTTGTTTCATACGTAAAGGTAATGTCTCTAAACCTTGTATGTTAAGCCATGAGTTAAACGGTGCAGGTGTAGCTCCTAAGTCACGCATAAGAGAAAGCCTTACTCTAAGGGTAAAGAGTGGCAAAG
>CAYXTZ010000111.1:0-5011 GCA_964468535.1 uncultured Sulfurovum sp. | reverse complement strand
ATGAACATAAAACAACAATTTGAAAAACTATTTAACAATAAAATGCCAGAGCAAGAAGCACGTTCTTTTTTAGTAAACCTTTATAAAAAAGGCGAGACTGGGGCTGATATTGCAGTGGCTGCTACAGTGATGCGTGAACATTCCATAACGCTGAACCTTCCAGATCATCTACTTGAAAAAGCCATAGACATTGTGGGTACAGGTGGAGATAAGTCTGGGTCTTTTAACATCTCTACAACAGTGTCATTACTCTTAGCATCCATGGGACGCGTGGTAGCAAAGCATGGAAACAGAAGCATCACTTCTAACTCAGGCTCTACAGATGTACTCGAAGCTTTAGGGATTAACTTAGATTTGAGTTCTGAAAATAAGATTAAGATGCTTGAAGAGACAGGCTTTTGTTTTTTTCCTGCTACAGACCATCATCCTGCCATGAAGCACATCATGCCCATAAGAAAGTCTATAGAACATAGAACTATTTTTAATCTTTTGGGACCACTAACTAACCCTGCTGGAGCTCAGAAGTACTTGCTTGGTGTTTTTGACCCCTCATATATAAGGGTTATGGCAGAAGCACTTTTGGAGCTAGATACTAAAAGAGCGTATGTGGTCTCTAGCTTAGATGGTATGGATGAGATAGGTATCTCTACCCGTACAGCTTTTGCCTATGTAGAAGCTGGGCGTATCTCAGAGGGTGAGATAAACCCTGAGGTTTGGGGTTTTAAACTTTCTCCTAGAGAAGCCATACTTGGAGGGGATGCTAGTTTTAATGCGGGCATTACTAGAGATATATTTTCAGGCGAGGAGTCTGGAGCAAAGAGAAACATTGTAGTACTCAACGCTGCATTTGCACTGTTTGTAGATGGAAATGTGAGAGATTTAGAAGAAGCCATAGACATGGTGGAGGTTCAGCTAGATAGTAGCAAAGCCAGAGAACATTTAAACCTTATGGCAGATGTGAGCCAAAGATTGGCATAAGGACTATGGAAATTGTCGCATCATTAAATGAACTGGCTAAAGTAGTTTCGTATCTTAATCAAACTTTACCCAAAAATGCCATAGTCTTCCTCCGTGGAGACCTAGCAGCAGGGAAAACAACGCTTACACAAGTCATAGCCAAAAGTAAGGGCATAGCTGGTGTTGTGACTTCTCCTACTTTTTCTTTGCAACAGTGTTATGAAGGAAAAGATGGAGTGAAGCTATATCATTATGACCTTTATAGACTAGAACATGATGAGTTTATGCAACTAGGACTTTTTGAGGAGTTTGAAAAAGAGGGTTGGCATTTGGTGGAGTGGGGGAGCGATGAGCTTAAAGCCTTTTTAGAGGGTGTTGGGTATAATGTTGTACTTGTTCAGATAGAGCCATATGAAAATGGTAGAATTTATAAAATAGAGATATAACATGCATACACTTGAAGCTATAAACCTTGCTAAAACCATCAAAAAAACACAAATTGTACATGATATTTCTTTACGTGTAAAATCTAAAGAGATTGTAGGACTTCTGGGTCCAAACGGTGCAGGGAAAACCACTTCATTTTACATGGTATGTGGATTAACTGACGCAACACAAGGACAAGTATTTTTAGATGGGGATGATGTAACAAAACTACCGCTTAGTACCCGTGCTAAAATGGGCATAGGGTATCTACCCCAAGAATCTAGTATCTTTAAAGATTTGACTGTAGAAGAAAATCTTCTGATAGCTGCTGAGGCACTTGATATAGCCGAAAGTATTATCAAGCCTCGCATAGAAAAACTTCTTGAAATTTTTAATATTGAACCTATTAGGTCGCGTTTAGGTATTCGTCTAAGTGGTGGTGAACGACGTAGGGTTGAAATAGCCAGAGCCTTAGTAGGTGAACCCAAGTTCTTACTCCTTGATGAACCTTTTGCTGGAGTTGACCCTATCGCAGTACTGGACATACAAAACATTATCTCCCAACTGGTAGAACTTGACATGGGCATACTTATCACCGATCATAATGTACGTGAGACACTTAGTATATGTGATAGAGCTTACGTAATGAGGTCTGGCGAAATGATGGCTTCTGGTACATCTGATGAGATAGCCAATGATGAAAATGTACGCAAGCACTATCTCGGTGAACACTTTACGTTTTAATGACAGAAAAAAAAGTAAAAATTCTTCTCGATAATGAAGTTTCATTACGAAATAAAGCTAGCGAAATCTCTGAAGAAAAACCAGACCCCCTTCTTATAGCTAGGCAACATAATGATGAAACCATTGCACTTATTTGTGCTTTATTTGCTTATGGAAATGCAAGGCTTATTGTAAAGTTTTTACAAAGTTTGGATTTTTCATTACTTCAAAGTTCTGATGAGGTGATTAGAGATACACTCTCTGCTCATTATTATCGTTTTCAAAATGCCGAAGATATTAGCACAGTATTTATTGCATTAAAGCGACTAAGAGAGATGGACAGCATTGAAAATATTTTTTATGAGGGTTACAAAAAAGAAAATGATGTCTTAGTGGGCTTATGGAAACTTATTGGAGCATTGAAATCTACAGTGACATATAAGAGTAGAGGTTATGATTTTTTACTGGGTTCAGTGCCTAAAAAAAAGAGTGCCATAGGTACGTATAAACGTTATATGATGTACTTGCGTTGGATGGTACGAAAAGACAATCTTGACTTGGGTTTATGGACAAAAGTAGATAAAAAAGATTTACTCTTACCTCTTGATACACATACTTTTAAAGTATCTGGGCGTTTAGGGCTTTTAAAACGCAAAACATATGACATGAAAGCAACGATTGAAATAACAAAGAGATTGCGTACATTTGACAAGGACGACCCTATTAAATATGATTTTGCTCTTTATAGACTAGGACAGGAAAAATTACAGTGATTCTTAGTCAGAATTAAGTACAAAAAAGCTATAATCCCCACAATAATTTAACCAAAGAGGATGTTTTTATGGAAGGTATTTTTACGTATCTAGGATTGATTTTCGATCATCATCATAACCCGCAACTGTTTTTTGTTGCACACTTGATTTTAACAACAGGTATAATTTTGCTAATAGCAAAAATGGCTACTAGCAGTTTAAGAGCAGTACCAACAGGTACACAAAATATCATGGAAGCATATCTTGGTGGTGTGATTGCTATGGGAAAAGATGTTATCGGTGAGACACACGCAAGAAAGTATCTTCCTTTGATTGCAACCATAGGATTATTTGTTTTAATCAATAATCTTATTGGAATTATCCCTGGTTTTGAGTCTCCAACTTCAAGTATCAATGTAACTTTAGTGCTGGCATTGATTGTCTTTTCATACTATAATTATGAAGGTATTAAAGCTCAAGGTGCGTTTAAGTACTTTAAAAACTTTGTACACCTTGGTGAGATGCATCCCGCAGCAAAATTTGCAATGTCTCTCTTAATGTACCCTATCGAATTCGTGTCTCACTTATCTCGTATCGTTTCGCTTTCTTTTAGACTTTTTGGTAACATAAAGGGTGATGATTTGTTTTTATGGGTTATCCTTATGCTAGCACCATGGTTTATGCCTATGATGCCACTGGCACTACTTACTTTTATGGCATTTTTACAATCGTTTGTATTTATGATTCTTACCTATGTTTATCTTGCGGGTGCTATAGCACTAGAGGAAGACCACTAGTCATTTAGTGGATATAGCTATGAGACTAGGAGATAAAACTTTAGGTTTTGTGGTTAATTTTCTTTTAGGTGTAGCTTGGGCTACGGTTTTCATAGCCGCTGTGACTGCTTTTCTTGCAATGTATTCAGAATCCTTCTTTTTTGCACTTATCTCTGCTTTTATCGCAATGCTACCTGGTGTGATAGGTATTTTGCTTATCGAACATTTTATTACAAGTAAAGAGAAGCATTTTGAACTTAAAAAACAAACTAAACTTCTTGAAGAACTTATCAATAAAGAGCAACATCAGTAGATGATTTCTTACGCTATCACAGACCCCTCCACGCTACACTTTATTACACTGCAAGATGATTTAGAACATTTTTCTAAGCTTGCTTCTATGATTGTATATCGTGATAAATCTACAGATACTTATGAAAAAAATGCAAAGTTGTTTTTAAAAAATGCAAAAAATTTCGATAAAGTTCTGTTGCATACAGATTATGCACTAGCAAAAAGACTAGGAGCAGATGGTATACATCTGAAAGGTACACAATTTGATGACGTTAGAAAGGCAAAAGACTTAGGTTTATTTGTCATCATTAGTACGCATACTATAGAAGAAGCAAATAGGGCAGAAATATTGGGTGCAGATATGATTACTTTTAGTCCTGTCTTCGCTACACCTAGCAAAGGTGTGGCAGTAGGGTTAAATGTATTGGAAAAGGTCATATCTTCCACGGGTGTACCAGTGATAGCATTAGGAGGTATTTTAACACAAGAAGAGATTTATTCTTGTGAAAAAGTAGGTGCAAAAGGTTTTGCTTCTATTCGTTATTTTGCTAGGAATGTTCTTAGTTCATTGTAGTCAAGTGCTTTTATTTTGTCTTCAAGTATTTCAAGTACTTCAAGTAATTCTGAAGATGACTTTTTTAAATAATCTAAATATATTTTTGCTTGGTCTCTTTCAGCTTCAGAAACTTTTTTACTGTTCATTGTAAAAATTTTGTGTATGATTGAACGTTTTTCTGGGATAACAAAAAAGATAGTATAAATTTTTGCGTAGGTTTCGTGTAAATCATTGTGATGTTGCTCTATTCTGTTTATAAAACGTCCTATGGAGTCAAATATAGCGAGGCGAACTGCATAGGTGTCAAACCATATACCAAATGCACAGGATGAACTGTCGAGTGGTATAAATGTTTTATCTACATTTAAAGACACTTTTTTACCTCGATATCCGTCTAAGCCAAGGACTAGTCTATCAGCTTTCCTTACCCACTCTTTGTGTGCTCTTTTTGCAGCATAAATGTG
Organism: uncultured Sulfurovum sp.; assembly: GCA_964468535.1. GTDB lineage: Bacteria > Campylobacterota > Campylobacteria > Campylobacterales > Sulfurovaceae > Sulfurovum. Next base: position 63 of record CAYXTZ010000111.1, on the reverse strand, counting down.
CTGAAGCATAGTACTTTTATTTGATAATTCCTTGTTTAATGTTTCACTCATGATATTCCCTAT
>CAYXTZ010000110.1:0-5076 GCA_964468535.1 uncultured Sulfurovum sp. | reverse complement strand
TTAGAAATTCCAACCAATACCCATATCAACTCTGTTGTCATCTTTGCCTCTTTTGTCTTTTAAGACGTAGTTGGCTTTAAGTACAACATTGTGTACAGGCTTATAGTTAATACCTATAGTAGTAAGTGTGATATCGTCTTTTCTATCATCAGTAGTGTATGCTTCGTATTGAACAAATGGAGTCCACTCATACATAGTGTACGATGCATTTACATAGTAACCTTCACCGTCTGTACTGATGTCTTTTGACGCGCCATCTTTACCACTTAAGTTGTTTCCATCTATTTGATTTACAGCATAAAGTGCATTAACATCAAATCCAGCTACATTAAATCCTGCATGAACTTCTGCAACCATAGTTGAAACATCTACACCTTCAGCACCTTGTCCTGCATCACCTGTGTAGTATGAAGCACCGGCATAGAATCCTGAAGCTTTATAGTCAAGACGACCTACAAATCCAAAATCTTCAGCTAGTGCATTTTGTCCACTTTGACGCATTTTTCTGATAGAGTTACCTTTGTTTGCATTAAGTGCGGCAATAATACCAGCTTGGTACGAAAGACCATCACCAAATGAACCATGTGCAACTACACCATTTTCATGCCAAGTAGAAGGAACAATATGTTTTTCAACTTCAGGACGTGCTACTGTTGGGAATGCAGATGGTTCGTGATAAAGGTTTACCATACCTACTGGGACAAGTACGTGACCCACTTTTACTGAAAGTGCATCACTTGCTCTAAAGTCAATATATGCTTGTTCAACAACACCGTAACCACCAGTTGATTCTCTACCACCATGTTCCCACTCAATTTCTGAAACTAATTTAATGTTGTCAGTGAATTGGTAACCAAAATAGATGATAAATCTATAGATGTCTAGTTCGTCTTTACCATCTTGATCAAGATAGTTAGTGTAATCCATTTTACCATAACCACCGATAGAAACTTTATCTAAAGAGCTTCCTTGAACTTCTGGTATTATTTCAGCAAGTGGTGTTAATGCTTCGATGTCTCCACCTGCGTTTGCTAAGGCAGTGATAGCTGCTAAAGATACTAATGTCTTTTTAATCATGTATGATTCCTTGTTTTTTTATTTGTACGGCATTTTAAATAAACAATGCTTTGATAATGATTAATATTGTAATCATTATCAATAACCTATATCATGTTCCCTATGAACAAATGATTAACGGGATATTAACCATAGTTAGCTTAAAGTATATTAAAAGTAATGAAAATAAGTATCAATTACTTTATTTAAGGGTAAAAAAGTATACTACATAAAAAATATAAAAGGTATACCCTCATGAAATTTCTCATAATTGCTTTATTTTCTTTGACAACGCTTTATCCTAAAGGTGGGATTTCTTTAGACAACATTTTTAGAACAACATTTTCAAACAATATAACGGTGGGGCAAAAAATTATTAAGCTTTCAAAAAGTGAGATGAAAGCACTGCAAAAAAAGGCAAAAGCACAAGTAGACTCCAATATCATCCGCTTCTATGTGGTAAAAGAGAAAAAAAATACAGTTGGTTATGCTGTACTTGTCACACAAATAGTCCGTTCTAAAAAGGCATCCATACTTTACCTTGTAGATAAAAATAAGAAAATAAAAAATATTGAAATCATCACCTTTAATGAACCTAGTGAGTACAAACCATTCAATTCATGGAAAAAGACTTTTTATGGAAAAACAAAAGATGACGACCTGAGAGATAGGCATGGTATACCAACTATCTCTGGAGCGACACTAACTGCTCGTGCATTTAGCCATGCAGCACGCGTTGCTCTAGCTATAGTAGAGCAAGAAACAAAATAAGACAGTATGAAGTTTCTTGTTCGTGAAGATTTAAAGCCTTCAGCACTTTTACATGCATTGATGCTTGGCGTGTGCATAACACTCTTTTTTTATTTGGGGCTAGATATCGTTCTGCATGCCTATGTACTAGGAGCAGACCTCATAGCTATCTCCAATACTCTGTATGGCAATGCTGAAACGTTTATTGAACCTATATTGATAGATTCGTTACTGCTTCAGGTGCATATAGACCTGTTTATGTCTCTTGTAAGTATTATGCTTATTGCCTCTATATATATAAGACTTTATAGTACACATTTTCTTACTAAATTGATAGTACATCTACTTTTTGTTCTTGGACTACTTTCTCCTGTACTTTTGATGATAGCATATTTTACATCTATAGGATTTGTCCATCTTTGGTTGTTGAGTTTTTTTCTGTGGCACTTTTTAGGTATGGGTATGTCTTTTTCGATTGTTTGGAAATTACTTTTTAAATGAAAAATGTAAAGTTATACTACATCCCTATTGGCTATATGATTGTATATACTATAGCCATTTTAGGTACAGGAGTATGGCTTTTTCTACTTTCGCAAGGTTTAGCAAATTTTGGGTTAATGCAGACATTAAAGGAAATAATAGCCCAGCCAGAACCTAAAAGTTTTTATGGTTTTGTAGAAGTAGCCACTCCTCATATGTTTGCCATAGGTACACTTATATTTGTAGTGGCACATTTTTTACTTTTTAGTACTAAAATCTCTCAAATATTTTCACTAAGAGTTTCCATACTTCTTTTTATACTTGCATTTTTAAATATAGGAGCTTATTTAGCTATCATCTTTGGACTTATAGTATCTGGGTGGATTAAGTTATTCTCCATCACTTTGTTTGTGTTACTCTTTTTATTTATGCTGTCTATGGTGGCTTTTTCTTTATAGTCAAGCCATTGTAGTTCAACAAGTTTCTCTAAATTTCCATATATTATCTTTCCATCACTTTTAACCAAAACAAACCCTATATCATCATGCTCTTTTAAAAAAATTAAAGCTGTTTCAAGAGACATGACAGATATGGCTGTTGCATATGCGTCTATTTTACTATTGTCTGCTTGGGTAAAAAGTGAGACTGAGACAAAAGCTTTGCCTTGTTTGGCAGTTTTTGGGTTTATGAGGTGGTGCTTGTCTTTTGTACCCACATAGCGTCTGTATGTGCCTGATGTTGAGATGGAGAGTTGAGGTATTTTGCTTTTAAGTGCAGCAAAGGTTTGCTCTGAGTAGGGGGACTGTAACGCAAAGGTACAGACATCTAAACAACGTATGTCACCAGAAAGAGCGATGATACCTTGGGTGATGTTCTGTTCTTCTAACTGTTTCACCACAGCATCTACCCCAAACCCTTTACCCATACCTCCTAAGTCTAAGGCAATGCCTTCTTGGGTGCTGATGTTATGCTCAGTAATGTTTATGGCATCTATATTGAATTTGGCATGTTGTAGTGCCTCGTTGCTAGGTAACGTAGCATTTTCTTCACCAAAATGATACAAAATTTTACTAACAGAGCCTATGGTGATGTCAAAGTACCCATAGGTATCTGCATAATACTTTCGTGAAAGTTCTAATGTTTTTGCAAGGGTAGTGTTGTAGGGTACAGTATGGGTATGGTTTAGTCTATAGACTAAGTGAGGCTCATAGCTTGATAGAGCTTCTTCTATGGCATGGAGTTGAGTAAATGACTCTGAGATTTGTCTGTTATTTTGGATAGGAAGTGTAATGTGTACAAAAGTACCCATAAGTACTTGGGTACGGGTTTGGAGTTCTTGGGAGAGTATAAATAGTGGTAGTGAAAGTAAAAGTATAAATTTCATTATCTTTTTTCTAAAACCTCTAAAACACCAGAAAAATCTTTTTCATGTCCAAAACAGCTGTTGGAGCTACATATCATAAATCCATCATTCGTATCATTTTTAAATAAAGAAAATGGATGAGCTAATGTGTCTATATCAGCTATGTGTATTTTGAGTTTGTCTTCTTTTGCTTTGATGATAACATCGTCTTTTAAGTAACGTATGACCATGCGTGTCATGCGTGGGGTAGAGATGGGTTGTCTCATCACGTCATAAGAGTAAATCTCTAAGGTCTTAAAAACAAACTTTTTATAGACATTGTCTACAAGTGATGAAATGCTGTAGAGTACGTCTAGCATAGTAGAGACTGATGAGGGGTAAGAACTGTCATAGATATCTGCGTTGGTCTCAAACTCACCACGGCTGAACTTCCATTTGCCTTTGTCGAGGTATTTTTCTATAGCATTGTTGGCTAATTTGGTGGCAGTGATGAGGTATACTTCATCAAGTGTACTTTTGTATGCTTCTATGAGTACTTCTGCTAAGTAGGCAAAATCTTCTAAAAAAGCTTTTATTTTAGGGGTTTTACCTATGAGTGTTGAGTGGTAGAGTTCTGAGTTTATATACATAGACTGAAGTAGGACATCGAGTGATTTGATGGCAGGTTTTAGATACTTTTTGTCAGTACGGCTTGCCTTAAAAAGTGACTTTATCATCATAGCATTCCATGAGACGAGTACTTTTTTGTCTATGAAGGGGTGGACACGTTTTTCTCTGCGTTTTGCTAAGGCAAGGAGAGCCTCTTTGTAGTAGGGGATGCTGGAGTGTGTAGGGTCATCGACACGTACGATGTTTTTTCCCTCAAAGTTTCCTTCTTTTGTGATGTGTAGTGCTTTGGCTAACTTTTCATGTTCTTTACTAGGGATATCTGCTTTCTCAAAAGATTTTAGGGCTTTGTCGTAAGTGTAGACAAAGTATTTACCCTCTTCACCTTCAGTGTCTGCGTCAGATGCAGAGTAAAAGAGTCCATCTTCGCTCATCTTGTCTAACATGAAATCTAAGGTTTCAAAAGCTACGTCTTTGTAAAAGGCATTACCACTAGCGTGATAGGCTTTTAGGTAAACCTCAGAGAGTAAGGCGTTGTCATAGGTCATTTTTTCAAAGTGAGGAACAAGCCATTCATTGTCAACAGAATAACGACAAAAACCACCTTCTACCAAGTCACGTAGTCCACCTTTAGCCATGGAAGTGAGAGAAAAAAGTGCCATGTTGAGTGTTTCTTTATCGCCTGTTATCTTGTAGACATCTAAAAGAAGGTCAAGTGTAGAAGCCTGAGGAAATTTGGGAGCTTTGTTGAATCCTCCATGTTCAGAGTCAAAGAGTTGTTTGGCTTGGTCAGACACACGGTTTATGATGCTTAGGTCAAG
>CAYXTZ010000109.1:0-5108 GCA_964468535.1 uncultured Sulfurovum sp. | reverse complement strand
ATTATCTCTTTGGGAGCATATCTACTTATTAAGAGCCAATATATTAGCTATTCTAAAATTAACAATCTTTAGTCAATCTATCATACTTATCATGATCCATAATATCTTGAAAAGAGACCGATGTGTTTTAGATGTAGTTTGGTATGTGTGGGGTTTGTTTTGAAAAGTGTTTCAGTCTCTTCTATGGTAGGGAGGGGAATCTTTTTGGAGATTTTCTTTTTACTGCGTAAGTATTTGGCATCAAATTTAAGAGGCATGGCGATGCTCTAGTATCAAATCTCCTATTTCCATTTCTAGCTTTGTCATTTGGGTAAGAAGGTTATCTAAAATTATTTTGTTCTCTTTGTCAGAGGTGTTTTTAAATATCTCTTCTACTATCTCGTAGTTATCATCTAGGTTGTATTGTAAAGTTCTAAGCTTCTCTTCATCATACTCAAGTTCATCAAGAAGCTCTCTAAATCCAGAGACCATCATCAACGATATCTTCATCGCATTTTGTGTCTCTTGTGGTGTAGTGTTTTTAAGTGTCTCAAAGTACTCAACATTGAGTAGAGGCATGTATTGTAATTCACTCATGGATTTCCTTTTCAATTAAATCATACTAATTATAGCAAAATCTTTTATTTACTTCTTCTTCAACTCATGCAAAAAGTCATCCTTAGCTGAATACCCTACAAACTGATGTTCTATCTTCTCTGTTTTAGGGTCTACTATGTAAAGTGTAGGTGTGAGGGCTATTTCTCTAAACTGTTTTGGGAAGTTTTTTCGTGAGAAGTTTAACATTACAGGCAGGTATTTTTCTTTTATCTTTTTGTTTACATCTACTTTTGTAAGTACTCTGTTTTCCATCTTTCTGCACCAAGGGCAGTAAGATGTACTCATAAAAATAAACAACTTCTTCCCCTCTTTTTTTGCTCTAGCCAACGCTACCTTGTAGTCAGTCTCATACTCCATCTGTACAGCAAAATTTTCATGTGTGATGCCTGCTTTTTTGTCTGAAACATTTCTGTTGTCATCCTTGTACTGATGGGCAAATCTTCTGAGCATGTCATCTACCGTGTCCATAAGAGCATCTTCTATGTCATCACTGTCTAGTACCGTACGTAAGTCCATATACGACAGAGCAAACACAGCTTCTTTAGCTCCCTTACGCGTCATGTACTCCCCAAGCACTAACTCTACTTTAAAGCCTATGGTCTCACCTAGTGAAAATTTAGAGATAATAAACGCCAAAACACGTGAAGGATGGTTGCTAGTATTGATTTTGAGTTCTTTAGACATCTCTAACATCTCTTCATGTATATCATCAGTATATATCGCTAGTTCTGGCACAGACTCTATTAAGGGGTCATACTCTTTTACTCCTGTAAGCACATAAAAAGTTTGTGCAAATAGCATAGAACTTAACGCCACCAACCATAATATTTTTTTCACTTCATCTCCTCATTACTTACTTTGTTTGCTCTATACGCTGTATATTTTCTCTCAGGATTGTCCTCACCTCTTGCGTCCCAATCTTCAAGTTTTTTTGCTTGTTCTTCATAGGGGAAACCAAAAAATAGAGAAAGTACATTCCAAATAGTGATAACAAAGTTCTTTAAGTTTTGAAAAATAAAATCAATATATTTCATACTTATCCTTCGTCTATTTGCTATAGTGTACTCTAAATCTAGTATTAGATATCTTAGAGTCTTCTGTATGTAATTCAAAGGAAAGCTCTCTAAGCCCATAACTCTTAAACAAGTCTACTTCTTCGCGTGTGAGTGGCCAAGGAGGACCTCCAAGCATCTCTTCTCTTTTATGTGCTACCAAGAGTAATTCTCCACCTTTTACTACAGTACCTGCTACAGCCTTTATCATCATCTGTCTAAACTCTATGGGGAGCGACTGTATGGTCAAAGCCTCAAATACAAAGTCAAAAGTCTCTTCGTACTCAAATATGTCTTGTTTTAAAAACTTGATATTAGTCCCCACAAAACGCTCTTTGGCTAAGTCTAATGCTGTTTGTGACACGTCTATGGCAGTCACTGCGTACCCTGCATCTTCTAAAGCTTTTGCATCATCACCAAGACCACAGCCTATGACCAGTGCTGTGCCTTTATGTTCTCTTTTTTCATCAAGATAGCTTTGTAGTAAAGGGTTTACTGTGCGTCTTGCCCAAGGGATGTTTTCTTGTGAAGTTTTATTGTTTTTATAAAGGTCTTCAAACCATGCAGATGCTTTATTATGTGCTTGTGGCATTAGCTGTCCTTCTTTGTTTTAAACTGTGCAATCGCATGAATTGTATATTGCACTGTCGCCTCAGCACTTTTACGACTCAGTGCTCTGCCTAGTGTTTGCATATAAGAGGTATAAAACTGCCACGCCATAAGTATGGAGTCTACAAGATACTCTAGTAAATTATCGTCTTGTATTTCCAAGTCTCCACTTTTCACAAAATGCTCCATAATAAACTTTATACGTGTACGATGAGCAACATTGTCTTCTATATAGGTACGTTCTAGCTCACTGTCACGTGAGAACAAAAAGAGTATCTCTCTAAAGAAAAATCTATACTCCCACTGCACACCTATAAGAATTTTTTGGTGCATACTTAAGGCTTCTAGTGTTTGAGGAAATTCTTCTCGTGAAAGAGTCATTTTCTCTCTCATCGCCTTATATAAAAGACGAATTATCTCTTCTCTATTTTTATAATGATAATGCAAATTCCCAGGGCTAATACCCATAGCTTTTGCTATGTGGTTAGTGGTGACTGCTTGGGTGTTACTTTCGTTAAAAAGTGTACGTGATATTTCTAATATATCTTCTTTTCTTGACATTTGTACTCCAATAATTCCTCATTATAGTGTAAATACTCTAAATAATGGTACTTTCTCTTGACAAGCCTCGTATTTTATGGTTATACTTTAGTGTAATTACACTAAAAAGGATTGAAGATGAAAAATTTATTACAACGACTCGCACGAACAGACAACAACAGTGCCTCTATACTCTTGCGTATTAGTTTTGTCATTATGATGCTACCTCATGGTGCAGGAAAACTATTTGGCATATTTGGAGGCTTTGGCTTTGAAAAAACTATGCATAACTTTACAGAAAATATGGGTATTCCTTATATCTTAGCACTTGTGGCTATTTTGATAGAATTCGTATCTTCACTTATGATACTCGTAGGCTACCAAACACGCATCAATGCTTTTCTCTTGGCATCAGTCATGACAGTAGCTGGTTTTATGCACATAGGCAATGGATTTTACATGAACTGGTTTGGGCAAAAATCAGGCGAAGGATTTGAGTTTCACATATTGGCTGTAGGTATGATGCTGGCTCTTGCTGTACTTGGTGGAGGTAAATACTCTGTAGATAAGATGAACCAAAAAGGATAACGAGGAGACTTCATGAAAGTACTACATAAAGGAAACCTACCCTTAGGTGGATTTTCAGGACTAAAAGAGCGCCGCCTCGTAGTAGACAAGCTCGTAGGTGGTAGAGATGATACTTGGGATGGTATTGGCAACTTTGTCTACTTAGCTGACGCAGTTTTTGACCCTTATGGGGAAACTAAAATGCATACACATCGTGAGTTAGATGTCATATCTGTAATGTTAGAGGGTGAATTACAACATGAAGGTTCACTAAAACATGGCTCATCCATCACTACAGGACAAGTGCAGGTGCAACGTGCAGGAGCAGAAGGATTTAAACACAATGAAATAAATCCTAGTGCCAACAAAAACCGTATGATACAGTTATGGGTACTTCCTGAAAACAAAGGCGAAAAAGCTGGCTATAAACTCTACGATATAGCACAAGATAAGCTAACCCAGATATATGGTGGCACAAAAGAACAAAGTACTACTTTTGATAGTCATACAGTACTTGAAGTTGGACGGTTTTCAAAAGATTTTGAGATTAAAAAAGAAGGAGATTTCTTAGTTTACATGACTGGAGGAACTGCAGTACTCAATGATACCCTAGTGAAAGACGGAGACCTCATACGAGGCAGCAACTTTCACTTCAAAGCAACAAGTGATAATGCACAACTTATCATCATAACCCAGAACCTAAAGGACACAAAATGAATAACCCCGTGATAGCAGACAACAAACCAAGTAAAGCAACACTCAACAAAGGCGAAGAGTACTATTTCTGTGCCTGTGGGAAGTCTGCGGGTCAGCCATTTTGCGATGGTTCACATGCAGGCACCTCATTTAGCCCCAAAGCTTTTACAGCAGAGGAAGATGGAGAAGCCTACTTATGTGCCTGTAAACAGAGTGCCAATAAACCTTTTTGTGATGGCACTCATAAAAAATTTACACAAGAACAAGTAGGCAAAGAAGCTCCAACTTCTTCAACTAAAACAAGCACAACACAAGCCTCTTCAACAAAAGAAGAACCCACACTTAGCTACATACATGAGCTAGCCCGTGATGGTCTTTCTAAATTAGGACACCATGGCACTATGACATCTATGGGTGTTCCACGATACAAATTACCACATTGGGATGATTTACAAGTGATGGTAGCACAAATGGCTACAAAACCTTTACTAGAAGACAAGGCTGTTTCCACCCAACTCATCATCGGACCAGAGGCTAAAAAGCCTTTGGTGCTTGACATACCTCTTTTTGTTTCAGACATGAGTTTTGGTGCTTTATCTGAAGAAGCCAAGATAGCTCTTGCTACAGGTGCCCAGCTAGCAGGAACTGGTATATGTTCTGGTGAAGGTGGTATGTTACCAGAAGAACAAGAAGCAAATAGCCGCTACTTTTATGAACTAGCATCTGCCAAATTTGGTTATGATGAAGAGAAACTCAAAAATGTACAAGCTTTTCACTTTAAAGGTGGACAAGGTGCTAAAACAGGTACTGGTGGTCACTTGCCTGGAAGTAAAAACATAGGGAAAATAGCTGCAGTAAGAGGCATAACTGAAGGTGAACCTGCTGTATCCCCTCCTACTTTTACAGATATGTCAAGCGTAGAAGACTTTAAAGCATTTGCTAACAGAGTAAGAGAGGTAACTGGAGGCATTCCTATAGGGTTTAAACTCTCAGCAAACCACATAGAAGAAGACATACAGTTTGCACTTGATGCTAGTGCAGATTACA
>CAYXTZ010000108.1:0-5115 GCA_964468535.1 uncultured Sulfurovum sp. | reverse complement strand
TTTTTTATCTACATGAAAAAAAATATCTTCCCATTTATAAGTATTTTCACTTCCAGATATGAGTACTAGCTGTTTCATGAAGCTAGCTTCATCTTTTTCTTTGTAGTAAAAACTACCATAAACGACATTGTTATCAAGGTTATGTGTCTCAACAATATCAAACGCTGACTCAGGAACAATAGAAGGTATCCACCCTCTCTCTATGGCACTATCGGCTTTAGCATCTTGTATATTTTTATAGTGATTGCTTTGTTCACTACTGGCATAGTTCCATAAAAAAACAAATATTATCAGTACTAAAGTAGCTAAAGAAAGAAGAAATTTTTTCATAATTTTTATCTACCCCTGTAAAATAGTAAAAAAGCACCCAAAGAGAGTGCAGAAACCATAATAATAGACGCACCTGAAGTTAAATCATAGGTGTATGACAGCCATAAACCTACAAGAGTAAAAAGTGTGGCAATGCCTCCAGAGAGGAACATCATGGAAAATAGGCTAGAGGAGAGCTTTTCTGCTATGTATACGGGTATGGTAAGCATAGCAATGACCAAGATGAGACCAACCACCTTTATAGCTATAACTACAGTTAAAGCTGAGAGTATGAGTATGAGTGTGTAGAAAAATCGTACATTGACTCCACGTAGTCCTGCATACTCCGAGTCATAGGAAACTGCCAATATGTCACGGTAACGTAAAGTAACAACAAGAAGAATAAAAGCCAATAGCCCAGCCATGAAATACAAATCTTCCTTACTCACAGCTAAGATAGAACCGAAAAGATAGCTCATAAGGTCAACATTGTATCCAGGGGTGAGGTCTACAAATATAACGCCAATTGCCATACCTACAGCCCAAATGAGTCCTATAAAGGTATCCATGCGGTGACGTTTTTTGAGAGTTAGTGCTGCTATGAGTAGGGCGGCACCTACTGCAAAGAGTGATGCTCCTAGAAAGATAGGAAGACCAAAGTACACAGCAAGTCCGATGCCTCCATAAGAAGTATGGGCGATGCCACCTGCTAAAAATACCATGCGGTTTACCACTATGAGAGAGCCTATGATGCCTGCAGCAAAACTTACAAGTATGCCTGCTAGAAGTGCATTTTGCATAAATTCAAATTGTAAAACCCCTATAAAAGACTCTATCATGCTTTAATACTCCACTTTGGCGTTTCTTTTTCACATGTATGACAATTGTCAGCTCCTAGCATCTGTAAAAGTTCTATCTCACAGAAGTGACCATCATTTCCATGCGTGTGAAAAGTACTGTGTTTGTCAGATATGTCATGGTAAGAGAGTTTTTTATTGACATGAGCTGCTTTGTTTGCATACTCTAAAATGACAGAGATGTCATGACTTACGACAATGACTGTAATGTATTCATTGAGTGTTTTTAGTAGCTCGTAAATCTCACGTTGTCCTGTTATATCTATGCTCGAAGTGGGTTCATCAAGTATGAGGATGCTTGGGTGAGCACATAAAGCTCGGGCTATCATGACACGTTGACGTTGTCCACCTGAGAGTGAACCTATCTTGGTTTGTGAAAAATCTGCCATACCTACTTGCTCTAATGCACCCATGGCACAAAACATTTCATCTTTACCATAACCAAAAAGTGGACGTTTTCCATCTACGTGTCCCATCATGACTACTTCTATGACTTTGATGGGAAAATCAGTATTTACATTCGTGTTTTGTGGTACATAACCTATTTTCCTAAGGCTCTGTTTAGGTTTTTTATCTAAAACTTTAATATTTCCTTGTTTGTATGTATTTATGCTAAGTATGAGTTTGAGTAGGGTAGATTTGCCCCCACCGTTTGGCCCAATGATGGCTAGAAAATCTTTTTCTTTTACTTTTAGATTAATATTTTCAAGTACAACTTGTTTTTCATAAGCAAAAGTAAGATTTTCTATCTCGATGACATTCATCTGCCATGTCCCGCAATATTTTGAGCCAAATCAATAAGGTTTTTAGACCAGTTAGGGGCTAAAGGACTCACTTTAACTACAGGGATATTTAGTTCATTAGCAATGATTTTAGCTGAGGCATCAGAAAACTCTGGCTGCGTAAATATGGCAAGAACATTTTCCTTTTTTGCTTTATGTATGAGTTGTACTAGCTCTTTAGGCTTTGGTGATTTACCTTCTACCTCTACAGCAATTTGTGTTAAGCCATAGGCTTTAGCAAAGTAGCCCCAAGAAGGATGAAATACCATAAAAGAACGGCTACCTTTAAGTGAGGAGAGCAGTGTTTTTATCTTCTTGTCTGTCTCCATTATGGAAGCTAAAAATACATCATAATTTCTCTTATAGTAAGGAGCATTTAGTGTATCGTGTGCTACTAGTGCTTGGTATATATTGTCAGCGATGATTTTTACATTTTTGGGGCTTGTCCAAACGTGTGGGTCATCACCTTCATTATGATGAGCATGTGCTTTGTGTGAGGCATGTTCATCTTGTTTTTTAGACATATGTATTTTTTCTATACCTTCTGAGATGTCTACTACGTGCATCTGAGTGTTTAGTGCTTCAAATTTAGGAAGCCATACACCCTCAAACTCCACACCTATAGTAAAATAGAGTGTTGCATTTGAGATAGCCATCATCTGTGAAGGCTTAGGTTCATAAGTGTGCGGGGAGTTCCCTGGCTTTACCATGAGTGTGACATTTACCTTGTCTCCACCGATGGCTTTTAAAAATGTTTCTTGAGGCAAGATACTTACTACAGCATTGATATTAGAAAATATGTAGCTGCTGGATAAAAGTAGGAGTGTCATTATTTTTTTCATAAATGAATTATAGCGAAATTGGCATAATGCTGTGATGCAATACCTTTAAATGCTAGAAAACTACCCTAAATAAAGATAGGTCATAGCACATTTAAGGAAGTGGTATTTTTCCCTAAGAAGCAATCACAAAATACGTATCTGCCACAAGTTCTACTTCGCCATCCATATCTGCATGTTTGAGCATCGCTTCATAGTATTCTCTCTTCAAGGATGCATAGTCTTGTGAACTTAGTTCCATGAGCATACCTTTGTAGCCTGTATTATTGAGTAGTTCCCACCATCCATCTATGCTCATGCCGTAGCCAATCTCTTGAGTTTGTATCTCCATATTTGTCACATACGATAATGTACAAAGACGTTCTATGTCTTTTTTAGATTTTAGATTTTTCCATGAATTACTATCGTATTCTATAGCGGACGGCGAAGCATACTTTCTTAAAAGAGGTAAAAGTATCTCAGTTGAAAGGCCAAAGGCCTTTGCTGTGAACGTTGTAAATATGACAATACCTCGTGGTCGCAGAAGGGAAACTAACTTAGTCAATATAGCTCGTGCATCAGGTAGAAAAAACAAGGCATAAGAGCAAGTAATCACATGGTATTTTTTGTCTCGCTCTATTTTGTTGATGTCTTGTAGCTCAAAGGTGATATTGTCTAGTTTTCTTGCCAAAGCATTTTCTTTAGCCTTAGCCAACATGCCTTCAGAAATATCTAATGCATCAAAGCTAGCCTCAGGCATACATGAGGCACACTCTAGTACAACATTACCTGTGCCACAAGCTACATCTAGTATTTCTATTGAAGACTTGTTAGTATGCTTTTTAATGATGTCAAGCACATGTTTAGCAGATATTTTAAAAAACGTTATCTCATCATAGTTATCTGCCACATCTTTAAATATCTCTTTTATCTTTTCTTGTTCTTTTTGCATGTTTTTACCTATTTTCTTTTTCAGCATTTTTTTTATGTAGTGCAGCCTTTGACATAAGGTGTGCGCTTACAGGTGCTGTCATAAATAAAAATACGATAATCAAAAGCTCGTTCAGTCTCACTGCATCATGATAGGTAAAATAATACAACATAGAAGCCACCAACATAGCACCAACCCCTAAGGTTGTTGCTTTTGTAGGACCATGAAGTCTCATGAAAAAGTCAGGTAACTTAACCAGACCTATGGAACCCACAAGTGTAAAAAAAGAACCTATGAGTAAAAATATTGCAATTAAAAAATCCATCAATCTCTCCTTATTCTATAATATCGCCACGAAGTATGTATTTACTAAGTGCCACTGTGCCTACAAAACCCATCAATGCTATGAGCAGTGCTGCTTCAAAGTATAGAGGGTTTTTGAGATAAATACCTGTCAATACTATGAGAGCAATTGAATTTATATATGCTGTATCTAGTGCCAAAATTCTATCTAGGGCAGAAGGTCCTACAATAATACGATAAAAATTTAAGACAAGTGCAATCGTGATAGACGCAAATGCAATCATTATAATAATTTCTAACATTTTTTAAATATCTCCATAAGTGGTTTTTCATATCTGTTTTTAATCGTTTCTATCTCGGCTATGGCATCATCTACGTGTAGAGCATGTACTACGAGTATGGCCCTATCTTGACTTAGGTCAACAGAAACTGTTCCAGGAGTCAATGATATGGTACTTGCTAAGATACTCAGACCTAAAGGGTGTTTGATGTCTATAGGTATCTCTAAAAAATCAGGTTTTAGCGAGTCATTTTTCCCAAGTATTAACTTGGCTACAAAGATGTTAGATATAACAATATCATACCCAACTAAAAGGGAGAACTTTAAAATAGTACTCCATTTACCAAGACAAACCTGCTCAGGCCAAAACCTTTGCGTAAGCCAAGGTATGAGCATGGACAAAATAGACCCTAGTACTATGTGTCCTGCTGCGATAGTATTGTTGAGCATCAGCCATGTTAGTAGTAGGATGATGCTTAGTATAGGGTGTGGGAAAAGTACAAATTTTTTCTTTTTCATTTCGTTTTCTGATATGCTGTCTTTTTGTATCATTACCGCTCCTCCACTAATACTTTAGATATATAGCCTTGGCTGTCAAATATCATAGCCGATACTTGCTCGGTAAATCCACTAATAGGGTTTGCAAATATTACGAGTAACACAGAGAGTGCAAATAGATACATAATAGGATAAAAAATACTTATATTTAGAGTAGATTTCATAGGCTTCTCTTCATTTTTTGTATGGTAAAAAAGAAGTGTACCTGTTCTAGTTAACGAGATAATAATCCCCATCCCTGTAACTAGCACCATAGCAAAAATAAGCACTACCCACT
>CAYXTZ010000107.1:0-5128 GCA_964468535.1 uncultured Sulfurovum sp. | reverse complement strand
CATGCCAGATACATTTCTTGTACCTGCTTTGTATCCGTGAAGTGCCTCTTCCAATGCCTCTGCTGTTTGTCCTGCTACGGGGACTCCTTTACCAAGGGCTATTGTTGTACCGTCTGCACCGTGACAACCAATACAGGATGCATATGCTGCTTTTCCTACAGCATTGTCTGGTGCAACTGCTTTACTTACTGCTTCTTGTGCCTTCGTAGCTCTTTCTTTAAGTGCATTTGTTGCTTCAGCTGCTTTAGCTTCTGTTGCGGCTTTCACTTCTGAAGCTTTTGCTTTTGTAGATTCTACTGCATCTGTTGCTATCTTTTTTGTTGCTTCAGCAATTGAAGATGCATCTTCCTTTACTGCTTCAGTTACTGCACTAGCCGCCTCAGTAGCAGCCTCTTTTGTTTTTTCCCCACAGGCTGTAAACAACAATGCTGTTGCTACAAGTGAGATTAGTGTAAAATTTTTCATACTTTTCCTTTTATTTTAACTTAAGTATATTTACTTAGTCATGTAAATTATAGCTAAACTTTTTTAGGGTTTTCAATAAAAGTATGAGATAATAGCTTTTCCCAAAGCTTAGGGTCAGACCATTCGCTTTTTACTTGTTTAGAAAATACAATATCATCCAAAACAATTTTACCCATGATTTTTGAGTGTGCATCTTCTTTAAATCCTTGTGCATAGCCAGTCTCTGTCTCATGTACTATGATGCTATGAAGCTTAACTTCTCGCTCACCATTCCTCATATCTGTACATTCAAGTACACGCTCTACAAGAAGATATATAATGCGTGAAAACTGTTCTGCACTTGGAGAAACAGGAAGTTCTATCCATCTATTACTGTGTGCTTTCATTGCTTCTATATAGCTAGCATCATCTTTAGACCAAAGTGTTATTCCGTGGTCAAAAGAATCTATGAGTTCTTTTATATATCGCTTGGTAAGTCCAAAATCATATACCATTTGCCCATTATCAAGGTAGTTAGATTCTAAAAGTACTTCAATCTTATATGAATGCCCATGAATATTTTCTGAGCATCGTTGTGTTGTACAGTCACGTACAATATGAGCATTTTCAAATTTAAAAAGTTTTCGTATAATCATTAAGTATATCTCCTTTGGAAGAAACACAGCTCCTTCCAAATTACTTTCACTAAAGCTTCGTCTTTGACGAGAATAGCTATATACTAGCGTATAAAATTAACTATACTCCTTGTGTTGTATCAAACACACGTATATGTAGTCTATCACTATAGTGGAAATTGTGTTTCATGCAAAATTCAAAGACTGCCTTGTCATTTTTCCAAATGGTATCTCTGCTCTCCCCTACGGGCATGCAATAGACATCTAGTTTGGGTAAAAATGCCTGAATTTCACTTATCTCTTCCAGTGCTGTTGTTTCAACAAGTTTTGTGTCAATGGTAAATTTTAAAAATGCTTCTCTTGCATGTTCTTGGAGATTTTTTAGAGCCTGAGACTTAATACGCTTTTCTCTATCTTCACCAGAATTTGCAAGCTTTAATGAGAGTGCAAATATACATGACTTATAAGCAGGGTACTTTTCAAAATCTATCTCTACCGTGCCATTAGTCTCAAAGGTAATCTTTACCCCATGCCTAAGCATAGACTCAATCACTTCATAAAAAACCTCATCTTTTGCATACATCAGTGGCTCTCCACCTGTTATGACCATATCAGGGATATACCCAATTTTTTCAAATTCGCTTTTAAGCTGTCTAGTAAGTGTATCAGCAGAAGTTACTTTTTCCCAAGATTTTGCATACGCACTATCAACCGCAAAATAGGTATCACAACCCAAACGTACTTCACCCTCTACCTCATACTCCGCAGCAAAGCCAGGACAAGAAAGATTACATCCTCCTGTACGTAAAAAATATGAAGGAGTACCTGCATACTTCCCTTCACCTTGTATAGAGAAAAATTGTTCACTAAGGTAAAACATTAACCACCAGTCTCATAAAAAGCCCGTTTAGAAACTTCTCTATCATCTAGTTCTTCTTCGCTCCATCGGTTCTCTTTAGGTTTGTCTTTTAGAACTGCGGCCAACACGTCAGCTGCCCCTTGTATATCACCTTTTTTAACAGACTCCGCGATACTCATCGCTTCGTCAAAATAAAGACAGGGGATAAGGTTGCCTTCTGCTGTGAGTCTTATGCGGTTACAGTTATCACAAAAATCATGTTTATGTGGGTCTATGAGTCCAAACTCATAACCCGTCTCTTCTACAAGATAATTAAATGAAGGACTTGCTCCCTCGCGACCAAGCGCCTTTATAGTATATTTTTCTTTTACTTTTGTAAGTATCTCTCTACCATGCATGCCCTTTAATGCTTGGTCTGCATGAGCATTTTCCATATATTCTATGAAACGTACTTTCATATTACGTTCACGACAGTACTCCATGATGTCTAATATCTCATCATCATTAATGCCTTTGAGAGGCACCATGTTTATCTTTACTTTTAGACCTACTTCTAAGGCCTTATCTATGCCCTCAAATACTTTCTTTAGTACATCTTTACCTGCTATTTTAGCTGCTACATCAGATTTGAGTGAATCTAGCGAAATATTGAGTCGCTTAAGCCCTGCATCTTTCAGCCTTTGTGCAGCGTATGCAAGCAAGTATCCATTAGTAGTAAGTGCTAAGTCAAGACCCTCTTTATAGCCATTTATCATTTCGACAAACTTGTCTAAATCTTCTCTTAAGAGTGGCTCTCCACCTGTAAGGCGTATTTTATTTACACCACCATCTATGGCAACCTTGACAAATAAAAAAAGTTCTTCAAAGGTAAGTAGATTTTCTTTAGGTACCCATGAAAATGGTTTTTCAGGCATACAGTACTGACATCTAAAATTACAACGTTCCGTTACTGAGATACGTAAGTAATTTACCTCACGTCCATGTCCGTCTATAAGCATTTAAAATCCATTTTATAATAATTTGTATATGTTTTTCTAAGGGTATCTAAATGTAGATAAAAGTGCAATGATAGCCGTCAAATGCTAAATAATACCAACAAAAGAGGAGCTTGTTGGTTACACGCTAAATTTTATCATTACTAAAGTTTACTAAGGTTGTCTGAAATTGAGGATGTCAAAATATTTTATGTCTAAAAAAATATAAAAACACCACAGACAAATCGAATGTGCTGTAAATTATATGAAAGACCTAATGAAGGTCTCTCCATTTTTCTCTTTTCCATAGATACGCCAAGATTGTAAAGATAACAAAGAATCCAATCACCCATGGGCCTAATGCTTCTCTATGCTTTTTGCTAGGGTCTCCTGCTTCAACCATATACTCTTTTACTTTATCGTACCCAACCTGATTTAGTCCTACCCTAGGCATAGATGTTCCAGCCATTGGACCCTGTGGATTTTCTACGAATGTCTCTAGGAAATGTTCTCCACGTGCACGTATCATCATAGATAAATCAGGTGGCAGTTTGCCCATGTATGCTGCAACCTTGTCTTTCTCTTCGATGACTTTTATCTCATGTGCAAGTTGATCTTTTTTATATTTAAATTTCGGTGTGTCACCCAGCTGTGTCACGCCCATGTAGCGTACAGCATGACATCTCAAACATGCTTCATCATATGCCTCTTTAGGGCTTACTTCTCCTGCTTTTTCTTTAAGCATATAAGCTACTACATCCGCGACTTGTTGACTAGTGGTTACAGAATATTTGACTGAACCCATCGGGTGCATAGATGTATCTTCATACTTGTGGTCAACGTTTCCTGCCATCGCTGGGTCTTTGATGAGTGCAATAAGATAATTTTTATCATAAATTGCACCTGCATGGTCTAGTTTGGGAGGTATAACACCGCCCATGTTGCCTACGCCCTCCATATGACAACCCATACAGTTAGCAAAAATAACTTCTCCTGCTACTGGGTCTCCAGTTAGCTTAGATGTGGCAACTACATCTGACCAAAATGTTTTTTTCTTCGCTAAAAGTTCTTTGCTTGTCTTCATTTCAGAAGGGATTTTAGAGAGCCTCTTTTGAGCTGTATTAATGATGTCTTCAAACTCTGTTTTATTTACATCTTTATTTTCATTCAATATTTGTTTATTTTTTAAAACATCTTCTTTTAGTGTTTCAAGTTCATATGTTAAGTCTGATATTTTTCTATTGGTTTCAAGTACATCAGCTGTTCCATCATACTTAAATCCATAACTCTTTATAACAATTTCATTTCCTGCGGCATCCACTTTTTTATGTAACTCATGATGCGCATAAGGCTCTACTAAATAATATGTCAATAGTGAAAAGAATACAACAATGGATAATATTTTTAATTCTCTCATATTAATCTCCTTTCTCTATTTTCTTCTCGAACATCGTAATGATGAAAAGTATAGGTCCCATCAATAAGAACGCAAGAGCAAATATAAATCCTAGTGCTGCAAACAGAGGGTCGGTTGGTGGCAATTTACCCAAGGCTGTTAATCCAATCATAATTATAATAAGTGCCCAAAACCAAATATGAAACAAGCCTCTTTTGTGTGCAGGAGCTACATTTGGACTTCTATCTATAAACGGCAGTGCAAAAAGTGCCACTTGTGATATGGCAAAAGCTATCAAGCCAACATCTTTAGAAAATGGTCGTAAAATCTCATAAGACCATAGAAAATACCACTCAGGATAGATATGTGCAGGGGTTTTTAGTCCATCTGCTGGGTCAAAATTTACTGGGTCCATCGCAAAGTTAAAGTGGTAAAACACAAGATAAAAGAAGAGTATGAAGTACACACCCATCACAAAAATATCTTTAGATAAAAAGACAGGTGAGAATGGAATGACTTTAGACTCTTTTTTCTTTCCTGCTTTCCAAAGTGCTGCAGACTCTTCATAATCAATCTCTGCACCTTCTTGGTTGTTTACATGTGGCAATCTAAGCGCCCCAAAGTGTAAAACAATAAGCCCAATTATCACCAAAGGGATAAGAAATACATGCAACATGAAGAAACGTGTTAAGAATGCATCTCCAGGCACATAATCTCCACGTATCCACTCCACTAAGCCATGCGCTTCAAGTGAGCCACCTGCAAAAAGGTTGGTAATAACCATGCCTGCCCAGTAAGACATTTGTCCCCATGGAAGCAT
>CAYXTZ010000106.1:2230-5129 GCA_964468535.1 uncultured Sulfurovum sp. | reverse complement strand
CATTGAGCCAAAACTTATAGCCTGTCTTTTGCGTCTCTTTGTCTATGATGGCATTTACATATCCCATCATCTCTTTTGAGATATCTCCATCTTCATTGGCATCTGCTGCAAGACGAGCAAATATCATGGTAGTGGTAGCATCTTTAGAGATAAACCTATCTACAATGATGCTATCTGTTGTAGCTATTTTTTGACGCTCTTTTAGGTATGCAGGTGTTGCCTCTTCTAGGTTTTCTACTATGAAGTCATCTACAAGTACATCATCTGGCTTGTCTGCTTTGCTATGTACATGTTGGTAATTTGTAATGCTGTCTACTCTGTCTATATGTGGCACTTCCCATAGGGCTTCGGTGATGCGTTGTATGGAGGAGAGTGCTTTTTTGTTAAATATAGTATTTTCATCTTTGAAGACGATGACTATACCATCATCATTAGAAAATTCATTTCTAAAATTGTCATAATCTATAAGCGTTTGAGAATCTTTTTCAAACCAAATACGGTAAGAACCATCTATTTCTAAGTTTTTAAGACTTGATGCAAGTAACATAACAATGAGCGGAATGATGATGACGATAGCCCATCTAAATTTGTATAAAAAGTCTATGTATTTGTTCATTAATTTTCCTCTATAAATGATTTAAGTGCTTCTATATAGGCTTCAAAAGCCTCTCTTCCTGCGGGTGCTATTTTTATTAGCGTTTTGGGACGTTTTCCTTCAAAAGTTTTCTCTGTCACGATATACGCTTCTTTTTCTAGTTTAGACAAATGAGAGGAAAGGTTTCCATCTGTTACTTCTAGTCCTTCTTTTAGTGCCTTAAATGGTAGCTCATCATTAGCTATGAGCAATGATACCAATTTGGAACGTATGCTCTGATGTAAGAGTGGGTCAAACATAGCTAAACTACTTCCCTTCTTTTAACTGTTGCCAGGAAATCATAGCTGGTATAATCGCAAGCCCTATGACCATAAAAACTTGTACAATGAACAAATAATCATTATCTGCACCCTCCAAACTCCCATTTAAAAGCCCTATAAGTAAAAGTATCATAGAAGATATCATATTGAAAAATGACATGTGTATAAAACGTTCTATATTCAGCACAAACCCTACAAAATAATAACCCAATGAAATCATAAATAGCCACATTAAAAAGATAGGTACATAAAGCTTATAAGATGCAAAAATGGCTGTCATGATTAGCATAAAAAATGCAATCATCATAAAAGACTTCATGATAAACTGCTGTCTATGCGTACAATCCTCAATATCATAACTCTCGTTGACCTTTTTAGTCATCACCCCTTCTGTCACAAACCCAATAGTTATCAATACAAAAGTAAATACAGTACCTATGGTAATACTCATCTCATACATAGATACTGTAAAAAATGTCAATAGCAAAGTAACTATACTCCAGACATAGGTGGCATGATAGTTATAGGGAAAAAATGTTTGTTTATCTACAAGATGTGTTTTAATCTCCGATATCTGACGTAAGGCTTCTGCTTTTTCTTCTGACATCTAAACTCCAAAGTACTTTGTTTTCCAAAGTATATTCTCTATAAGCTTAAAAACAAATTTTAATACTCCCATAAAATATCTTGGGTCACACACTAGCTAAAATAATATTGTATGATTAAAAACCACTGTGATAACATTGTTTTTAATGGCGTGAGTGATGATAAAATGGATCTTTTCAAAATAATCCATTGAAAACCATAGAAATATCTAAAAAAGCATTTGTATCCAAGGAAGGCATGGGGGGAAAGCTAACTCACGTGTTTTTAACCATGCGTGATGGTCCATAAAGATTAAAACGTATATGTTGCACCAACAGTTGTGGCATTAAATCTAACATCTTGAACATTCAGTCCATCATAATTATCATCATCATAGATATCAAGATAATCAACAAAAAGTCCTACACCATTTGCAAGTTCGTACTTCGCACCAAGTCCCCACTGAAACCCATCTTCACTATAGTCTCCAGATGCATTACAATACGTTGACTTACCGTATCCCGCAAGACCATATAGTGCTAAACCAGTTGTGATACTATACATTGGCTTTACATACAAACCAACATTTTCAAGTTCATCTTCTCTAGTGATGATTGGTCTACTACTATCAATGTCTAAATCAGACAGTGTTTTCATATATCTAGCTTCAACACCAACATATTGGTTGAAATAATACCCACTCATAAGCGTGATACCATAACCACTAGAAGTGATTGCCTCACTCATACGCATATGATTGAGTGCCACAGCTGCATAAAAACCATTATATTTTATATCATCTTCAATCACAACAATTTCTTGTTGGGGGATGGAAATTTCAGGCTCCATAGAATCCATGAAATCTCCTCCTGCCATAATTACATTACTCGCTATTGCCAAAAGTGCTATTGTACTTACTATTGTTTTCATTTTATCCCTTAAAATATTATTCTAAAATTTGTATATTTTAGTATGTATTAGCTTAATAACTATTATTTTATGAGTAAATAACCATTTTTTTACTATTATTTAGTTAGTATTCAATACTTTATACACAAATTAGGGATGATATAATGATTTACAAAAGCATATTTTTATTAATGTTTACTTTACTTTTTACTGCATGTGTGGAAAGAGGATATAGTCTTAAAACTAAAACTGTAAATACTAAACCTACCATTATCGGCACTAAAAATATAAGTAATAAAAAATTGCCCGCTAAAGAGGTAATAAAATCGCCTAAAATACAAATACCTAAAGCCCCTAACCTCAAGAAAGAGGAAATTTTACCTGTAATTATTCAAGAGACAAATGATCCTATAGCGCCCCAAGAACCAAACAAAACCAATGATGGACTTTTCTCATTACTATCAGAAGAAACTAAAAATAATATATCTGG
>CAYXTZ010000106.1:0-2130 GCA_964468535.1 uncultured Sulfurovum sp. | reverse complement strand
AAAATGAGCGTAATTTACTTGCAGAGAAACAAGCTATTGAAAAAGAGAAGCAACTTGAAATTGCCCAAGAACAAAGAAAAGTACTTGCAGAGAAAGTGAAAAAAGAAAAAGAAGAAAGTGAAAAAATAGAGCAAGTGGAAAAAGAAAAAGCATTACAAATTATCCAAAATAAAAAAGAAAAAGAAATATTAGCAAAAAAACTAGCAGTTGCAAAAACTGCACGAGAACATAAGGAAAAAGAAGCAAAACTTGCTTTAGAACTAAAAATAGTGCAAGAACAAAAACGACAAGCAGAAAAAGAAAAGAAAGAAAAAGAAGCACTTGACCAAAAAATATTTGAAGAAAAAAGGTTAGCACTAGCGCTTAAAGAAAAAAATAAAACTCTTCGCATAAAAAGAATACAACAAGAAAAAGCTAAACTTTCCACAACAGCAGTACTTAATTTTAAACAGTACAAACAAACTTATCAGAAATTTGGCACTTCAGAAATCCATGGTCATGTAGTTCACCTCTCTCAAGCAGGAAATAAAGTTTCTATGCGGAAGACAAAAATTTATTTAGTTCCTAAAAATACAAAAACAGATTACTGGTACAATAACTACTACTTGAAAAATAAAGAGGCTCCAGCATTCACAGATATGACAATGGAGTATATCAATGCAACACATTTAAACCTAGAAAAAAACTTTGCCTTTTATGGTCTAGCACAAGGTACCTATTACATTATAATTGAATCTTTATATCCAATACAAAGTGGAAATAAGAAAAAAGTATATATTGCAAAAAAAATAAATGTAGAAAAATATAAAAAAATTATGACTGTGTTTTCTAAAAAACTTTAGGCTACTATTATCACTATATTAAATATACCCAATAGCCTAGCTTTTACACGATTATTGCTAGCACCTCTTATGTTTTTTTTGCTAGTAAATCGTGACAGTACTTTACTTGGTGGTATACATTATTCATGGCTGGACTATATGGCTGCATTTATCTTTGTCGTGGCATCTGCCACAGACTTTTTTGATGGTTATGTTGCACGCACCTTTAACCAAATCACCACAGTAGGCAAAATACTTGATCCACTTGCCGATAAAATGCTCACTCTCGCAGGATTTTTGGGACTAATGATGCTTGACCGTGCTTCAGAGTGGGCAATATTTCTCATTATTTCACGTGAACTTTTCATCACTGGACTTCGAGTATCAGCAGTAAGCCAAGGCTTAGATATCGCTGCATCATGGATGGGAAAAGTGAAAACCGTAGTACAAATGATAGCCATTGGTTTTTTACTTATGGAGTGGCCATATGCAGAACTTCTACTTTGGCTAGCTGTAATACTCACACTCTATTCAGGCTATGAATACGTAAGAGACTTCTTCAAAAATGCCCCTATGACAGAGAAATGATTAAAATTTAATCACTTAACTATTCCTTATAATTAAAGTATATATTGTATAATGTCGCATCTTAATATACAAAACAAGGAAAAAAGATGAAACTTATAAAACTTAGTCTAGTGGCTGCTCTAGCAGTTAGCACAGCATTCGCAGGTGGAGATATAGCTCCAGTTGAGCCCGCAGTTGTAGAAGTACCAGAAATAGCATCAGCATCAGCATCTGCATTAGAAATTTCAGCAAATCTTGCTATTACTTCTAACTATATATGGAGAGGCATGACTCAAACAAATAACTCACCTGCTGTTCAAGGTGGAATTGACTTTGGATACAATGGTTTTTATCTTGGAACATGGGGTTCAAACATTAGCTGGACAGATGATGACAGAAGTTCACTTGAAGCAGACTTCTATGCAGGTTATGCAGGAGAAATAGCTGGTATTGGTTATGATATAGGTTATATTTTGTATGCTTACCCAAATGTTTCGACTGCAAATAATTTTGAAGAAGCGTACGTAGGCTTAAGTAAAGATTTTGGTTCTTTCGGAATTAATGGTAAATACTCTTTTGGTATGGATAATGCACCAGATGATTATGAAGTGGGTGCATCTGTTGCATTGCCTGCGGACTTTGGTCTTGCAGCAAGCTATGGTGAGTACGACACTGTTGGCACACGTTACTCAGTAGCCGTAACAAAAGCATTAGGCAAATTTGAGATTAGTCTAGGCTACTA
>CAYXTZ010000105.1:0-5143 GCA_964468535.1 uncultured Sulfurovum sp. | reverse complement strand
ACACATTTTCTTTACTGATGGTCTAACCTTCATGGTTTGTCCTTTAAATAGTTACATTATAGAAGCAAAAGCTCCCTATGCTGCACTAATCCTAAGTCACCTTTAGCAGGTGGCTCACACGACTAGTCGATTTTTATAATTTACACTTATATGTTGCGTGGATAGATGATGTTCTCTATCCAATTCTTGAGTAAGCAGTGTCACTTAATCAAAAATTCTTCGCACAGTTTCCTATAACCTATAGTAATAGGGATGGGATTATACCGAAAATTATATTAAGTTTGTCTTGTATCTTAGAAATAAAAGTTTTTAGAAAACCAACACCCATAGTCTACCCATAAGTGCGGAAGGGAATAAAGAAAAACTTTATTCTATTTATATCTAAAAGTGATACGCCCTTTGTCAAGACTGTATGGTGTAAGTTCCACTTTTACAGTATCGCCAGGGAGGATTTTGATATAGTGCATACGCATTTTACCTGCGATGTGACAAAGCACGATGTGCTTATTGTCGAGTTCTACTCTAAACGTTGCATTTGGCAATGCTTCAACTACTTTACCATCAATTTCTATTACATCATCTTTTGCCATGTATTTGTTCCTTTATAAATGTCATACTTATGTATATTTAACTTTTGTGTTCAAATCGTGAAGCCAATAAATCCTTATTATGCCTCAGTCAAAATAACAGCTCTTCCATCTACTACAGCTATTTGGTGTTCATAGTGTGCTGATTTTAATTTATCATCACTTATGACAGACCATTGGTCATCAAGTACTAGGGGTTGTCCACTTTGTTGACAGACCATAGGTTCCAAACAAAAGACCATACCATTTTTGATTTTAGGTCCTTGATTTGCTTTGCCTTCGAGATAGTTAGGGATATTTGGCTCATCATGTGGTTTTGTTCCTATACCGTGACCACAATAGTCACGTAAAGGTACAAATCCAGCATTGGTAATATAGTCTTCAAGAATTTTTGTTAACTCTTTAAATCTCATACCCTCCCTGATAGAATCTATAGCATGATAAAGTGCTCCTTTAGAACACGCTATCAAAGCTTCATCTTCTTTAGAGATATTCCCTACAGCCATAGTAATCGCTGCATCACCAAAATATCCGTCAAGTTTTGTACCAATATCTAAGCCCAATATATCACCTTCTTGCACAACTGTGTCATCTGGTACACCATGAATACATACTTCATTGAGTGATGTGCATACTGAACCAGTAAAACCATACAATCCTTTGAATGAGGGTATTGCTCCCTTTTCTCGGATATATATTTCACCTAAAGTATCAATTTCCTTGAGTGTCATACCTGGCTTTACAAGATTTTGAAGATAGTTGAGTGTAAGACCGACAATCTTGCCAGCTGCATGCAGCTTGACAATTTCGTCTGGCTTTCTAATAGCAATAGCCATTATAAACCTACGTTACCTAAAGTATCGTATTGGTTCATGGTTCTTTGTGCTTCGATTTTCCTCATCGTGTCAAGGGCAACTTGAACGATAATGAGTACAGCAACCCCACCGAAGTAGAATGATGCACCCATTCCTGAGATAATCATAAATGGAATCGTAGAAACAATGGCTAGGTATACTGCACCTGAACCTGTCAATCTACTTGCTACTTCATTTAAAAACTCTTTCGTGTGTTCTCCTGGACGTACGCCTGGGATAAATCCACCTTGCTTTTTTAAGTTATCTGAAATGTCTTTGGCAGAAAATGCAATAGACGCATAAAAGAATGCAAAGAACATAACAAGTAAAAAAGTAACTACATTAAATGTAATCCCACCAGGACTCAATGAATCGGCGATAGCCATCATCCAAGGAGTCGTACTAGACTGAAGCATCGTGAGAGGAAACATCAGCACCGCAGAAGCAAAAATAGGAGGGATAACACCAGAAAGGTTTACCTTCACTGGAATATAATTCATCACTCTTTTTGTTTGGTTCTGCATGATTGTCTTCCTAGAGTAAGAGATAGGCACACGTCTCTCACCAAGCTCCACATAGATAATAGACAAGATGGTAATCAACATAATCGCCAATATACCAAGTATTACCAAGAAGCCCATCTCACCCGCATTTACAGCACTTACTGTATTCCCAATAGCCGATGGTAACCCAGATACTATACCCGCAAAGATAATCAATGAAATACCATTACCAATACCTTTTTGTGTAATCTGTTCGCCAATCCACATAAGTAACATCGTACCCGCCAACATAGAAAATGTTGTCAAAATAGTAAATGTCATAGGGTCAATCATCACCGCACTTTGTCCTGCACGCCCAGTCATACCTTGAAGTCCCATAGAAACACCAATAGCTTGTATAACAGTAATAAATATAGTGAAATAACGAATAATTTGCATATATTTCTGCATGCCATCACGTTCTTTTTTCATTTGACCCAAAGCTGGAAAAGTGGCTGCTAGAAGTTCCATGACAATAGAAGCTGTAATGTACGGCATAATTCCTAATGAAATAATACTTAATCTCTCAACAGCACCACCCGAAAACATATTCATTAGCCCTAGAGCATTGCTTGAGTTGTCATCAAAAAATTCTTTAATAACACCCAAATCAACACCTGGAGTAGGTACATAGGCTAAAACTCTGTACGCAAAAAGGAATCCAAATGTAATGAGGATTTTTTGAGTTAAAGAGCTACTCATAATTATTTTCCGCTTGTTGTAACAGCTTCGTCTTTGATTTTAGCAGCAAGATCTTTTGCACTAGCACCAATCAACTTCACTCTAGTTACTGACTTACCAAGTTTATGTACTGACTTGATAGACTCTAGTGTAATCTCAGCTAATTCTGCAACTGATTTTATTTTTTCTACATTGATTACATATGGCTTCTCAACTCTAGATGTGAAACCGATTTTAGGTAATCTTTTGTAAAGTGGCATTTGACCACCTTCAAAACCTCTTTTCTTAGAGTAACCAGATCTTGACTTTTGACCTTTGTTACCACGACCAGCTGTCTTACCTGTTCCTGAACCAGCTCCACGACCAACTCTTTTTCTATTTTTCGTTGAACCTGGTGCAGGTTGTAAATTATGTAAACCCATAATTACCCCTTACGCTTTAATTCTAGTAAGTGCTTGAATCGTTGCTCTTACTAGGTTATTTGGGTTGTTAGAACCGATTGATTTGCTAAGAACATCTTGAATTCCTGCAAGCTCAAGTACTGGTCTAGCAGCACCACCGGCAATAACACCTGTACCTGGAGATGCAGGTCTAAGTACAATTCTACTTGCATTGAATTTATGTTCAATGTCATGTGCAATTGTAGTTCCCTTGATATTTACTTTTACAAGGTTTTTGTGTGCATCATCTACCGCTTTTTTAATCGCATCTGGAACTTCTTTGGCTTTGCCAAATCCATATCCTACTGTACCTTTTTTGTCACCAATAACGACAAGTGCAGTAAATCTAAATCTTCTACCACCCTTAACAACTTTAGTAACACGACCGATATTAACAATTACTTCTTCGAATTCTTTTTCGATTTCTTCATTTTGATTATTATTTTGCATCATGCTTCCTTAAAACTTAATACCGGCTTCTCTAAGAGCATCTGCAAATGATGCAACAACGCCATGGTATAAATAACCATTTCTGTCGAATACAACACTTTCAATGTTTTGAGAAGCAAGAGTTTTAGCCATTTGGGCCGCTACTTTTTTAACGTCTTCTTGATTTGATTTTAAACCAAGTTTTCTACCGTCTACAGAAGCTAAAGTAACACCCGTGGTGTCATTAATCGCTTGTGCGTAGAAGTATTTATTAGACTTAAACACAGATAGTCTAGGAAGAGTATCTGTTCCGAAGATCTTAGCTCTTACTCTAGCTTTTCTTTGAGCACGAAGTTTATTTTTTCTTTTTTGAATACTTTTTAACATACTTTCGCCCCTTACTTACCAGCTGCTTTACCAGCTTTTCTGATGATAACTTCATCTGTGTACTTCACACCTTTACCCTTGTAAGGCTCTGGTGGTCTGAATGATCTAATTTCAGCTGCTGCTTGACCAACTGTTTGTTTATCCGTACCATTAATGGTAATAATATTTTTTTCAACTTTCATCTCTAGTCCCTCAGGAATGTCATAATTAACATCATGAGAAAACCCAAGTTGAAGGTTGAGTACTTTACCTTTAACTGCTGCTCTATAACCAACACCATTGATTTCCAAAGATTTTGTATACCCTTTGTCTAAACCAATAATAATGTTATTGAACAATGATCTGTATGTTCCCCAGAACGCTGCATCTTGTTTTTCGATACCCACTCTAGTAAAAGTAACTTCAGCACCATCGATAGAAATTTCTACTCTACCGTGAGTTTCAAGTCTTTTTTCAAGATTGCCTTTCTTAGCCACGAGACATGTACCGTCAACTGATACTTCAATACCGCTTACAACGGTAACTGGTCTTTTTCCTACTCTTGACATCTTATCTCCTTACCAAATACTACAGATTACTTCGCCACCGATACCACGTTTAAACGCTTCATCGTTTGCTATAACACCTTGAGAAGTAGAAACTACCAAAGTACCGTAACCGTTTTTAAATGTTCTGATATCCTCTTTACCTTGGTGTACACGACGCCCTGGTTTAGATATCTTTTTAATCTCATTAATCACACTTTTTTCATTCTCATCATATTTAAGAATTACTTTAATCGTTTTTTTGTTGCCATCTTCTTTTACTTTGAAACCCTCTAAGTAACCTTTGTCTACCAAAATAGCCACGGTTGCTTCAATTGTTTTAGAGTGAAGAAGTGTAGTAACGTCTAGTTTTCTTTGCGCAGCATTTCTTATACGTGTAAGAGAGTCTGCAATTATGTCTGTCATCATCTTATTATTTCCTTACCAGCTTGCTTTACGCATACCAGGGATTAAACCCTCGTTAGCCATTTTTCTTAAACATATACGGCAAAGACCGAAGTCTCTGTATACCGAGTGAGGTCTACCACAAATGTTACATCTTGTATATGCTTGCGTAGAGAACTTTGCAGGTCTCTTTTGCTTAGCAATCATTGATTTCTTAGCCATTACTTTCTCCCTTTAGAAAAAGGCATTCCGAGCTTTTCTAAAAGCGCGAACCCTTCTTTGTCAGATTCAGTA